>NZ_JBQSWC010000030.1:0-65112 GCF_052376775.1 Halomonas sp. AOP43-A1-21
CGTTTGTCAACCGCTGTTTTCAGCGAGTGAAGTGAGCGACGTAAATCTCGCTAACCTCCTGACAAACCGAAGGTTTTCACCTTCATCTACCGCTGGTAACGCTTGGCGTCTCCGGCAGCGGATGCGTACTTTACGGATTCGCCAGGACTTTGGCAAGCACTATTTCGAAAAGTTCACTCAGCCCATAAAAAAAGCGGCAAGACTCGTTTTATGGAGATGCTCCACACAATGAGCCTGCCGCAAACCACCGAACAGAGTACTTAGTTAACAGTACTTCACTAACAGCATGTAACTGCTAGTCATGCATTAGCTATCTATCAGATTTCAAACCCCAGCCCGAAATCTTCGCTGGAGATGGCCATCAAACTTGTAGCACCCGCCTGGATCATTTGCGCATGCGCTTTAGTGCGCGGCAATAACCGCTGATAGTAAAAACGTGCGGTATTGAGCTTGGCGGCATAAAACGCCTTGTCATCGCCTTCAAGAGACATGGATGCCTGCTTCGCGGCACGGGCAAACAGGTAGGCAAGCGCTACATAGCCGGAATACATCAGATAGTCGACACTTGCTGCACCTACCTCTTCACGATCTTGCATCGCCTTCATACCAATTCCCATGGTCAGCTCACCCCATTCGGCATTGAGCTTGGCCAACGGCGTAATAAATTCCTTAAGAGCAGGATTATCGGCTTCGGCTTTACAGAACTTGTGAATCTCTTTGGTGAATACCTTAAGCGACTCGCCCTGACTCATAAGCACCTTGCGCCCCAGCAGGTCTAACGCCTGGATGCCGGTAGTGCCTTCATAGAGACGAGTAATACGCGCATCGCGCACTAGCTGCTCCATCCCCCACTCTTTAATAAAACCGTGGCCGCCAAAAATCTGTACCCCTTCATTAGTGCTTTCAAAACCGACTTCGGTCAGAAACGCTTTAACGATAGGCGTTAGCAGCCCGAGCAAGGTCTCAGCACGCTCTTTATCTTCACCTGGTTTGCCATGCTCCACCGTATCCAACAGTTGGGCGGCATACAGCACCAGCATACGTCCGCCTTCGGCAAAGGCTTTTTGCGTTAGCAGCATACGGCGCACATCGGGGTGGACGATAATCGGATCAGCGGGCTTCTCTGGCGCCTGCTTACCCGAAAGGCTACGCATTTGCAGGCGGTCGCGAGCGTAACTGAGCGAGTTCTGGAAACTGGCTTCAATCAAGCCAAGCCCCTGGATACCCACGCCCAGGCGCGCGGCGTTCATCATGGTAAACATACACGCCAGCCCTTTATTGGGCGGACCTACCAGATAGCCGGTCGCGCCATCAAAGTTCATCACGCACGTTGCGTTACCATGAATCCCCATCTTGTGCTCAAGGGAGCCACAGGTGACGCCATTGCGCTCTCCGGGGTTGCCGTCGGCGTCGGGTAAGAACTTGGGCACCACAAATAACGAAATACCTTTCGAGCCTTCTGGTGCATCAGGCAGTTTCGCCAACACCAGATGCACGATATTTTCTGCCAGGTCATGCTCACCGGCCGAAATAAATATCTTGGTACCGGTAAGCGTATAAGCGTCCCCATCAGCAGGCACCGCACGGGTCTTGATCAGACCTAGATCAGTACCACAGTGAGACTCAGTCAAACACATGGTGCCAGTCCACACCCCTTCAACCAGCTTGGTTAAATAGGTGCTTTGCTGCTCATCCGTACCATGGTGACGCAGTGCGTCGGCCGCCCCATGCGAAAGCCCTGGGTACATACCCCAGGCCAGGTTGGTCGCGCAGATCATTTCCGAAAGCATCATGGCCAATGACGGTGGGAGCCCCTGCCCCCCATGCTCAGGGTCGGCCGCCAGACTGGGCCAGCCACCTTCAACATACTGCTGGTACGCCTCTTTAAAACCGTTAGGTGCTTTGACCTCACCCCCTTCTAGCCGGCAGCCTTCTTCATCACCACTTTGATTAATGGGCAGTAGTACATCACGCGCAAAACGCGCGCCTTCTTCCAAGATGGCGCTTACTACATCGGACGAAGCATCGTCACCGCTGGGCAATGCGGCGTAATGCGCAGGGTAATCGAGCATCTCGTCCATTACGAAACGCATATCACGTAGAGGGGCCTGATAACTGGGCATCGCACTTCTCCAAAGCTGGGGGGCTGAAAGCAGCACTAGGTTTAGAAGCGGCTTTCAAACACATGTTTGAAAACTAGCGCTCCCCACGTTTCGAGTCAAGCGAGCGTTTGAATTTAACCGCCGATTTGGCTCATTCTTTGGTCGAAGTACTGATGAGTAGCCACTTAAAAAGCAAAAACTCGCCAGCGTAATCGCTGGCGAGTTCTCGTTTAAACAACCCCTGCATAATTACCAGATACGGATACCGCTACTGCATACGGATACCGCCATCCAGGCGAATTACTTCTCCGTTTAGCATCGGGTTTACAATAATCTGCTCGGCCAACTGAGCAAACTCAGCCGCCTTACCCAGACGCTTGGGAAACGGCACGGCGGCAGCGAGTGCCTGGGCGGCCTCATCGGGAATTTCACTCATCATCGGCGTTTCGAACACACCTGGTGCAATTGCCATCACACGGATTGCATGCCGGGAAAGCTCTCGAGCAGCGGGCAAGCTCATCCCTACTACGCCCGCTTTAGAACCGCTGTAAGCACACTGCCCCACTTGTCCATCAAAAGCGGCAATAGAGGCCGTATTAATAATCACCCCACGCTCACCGCTTTGCGTTGGTGTATTTTTCGCCATTGCCGCAGCCGCTAAACGCATAACGTTAAAGGTGCCTACCAGATTAATGTGAATGGTTTTCGCATAGGCTTCAAGATCAGCAGGATTGCCCTCGCGATCCACCAGCTTGGCGACACTGACCACACCAGCACAGTGAATAACCCCGGAAAGCCCGCTCTGCCCGCCGAACGCAACGGCGGTATCGAACGCCTGCTGCATTTGTTCAGAAGACGTAATATCAGCCATACAGGCTTTGGCTCGCTCGCCGAGCTTGGCGGCATGACTGGTGACGCTGTCATTTAAGTCGCAGAGCACCACCTTGGCGCCAGCGGCCGCCAACCGCTCAGCGGTTGCAGCGCCTAGCCCCGAGGCGGCACCGGTTATCAAAAACGTGCCTTCCTTTACCTGCATAATGACTCTTCCTTAATTGATTATTTGTTATGGCTGGCTTGCTCAGCCGCTTGAGCACGCAGCTTGAAGCGCTGAATTTTACCGCTAGGCGTTTTAGGCAGCTCTTCCACAAACTCGATCACGCGGGGGAAGGCATGGGTCGATAGCCGTTCACGTACCTGCTGACGAATTTCCTCAGCCAGAGCATCACTGGCCTCATAGCCATCGCGCAGCACAATGTAGGATTTAATGACCTCACCACGAATATCATCCGGCTGACCAACGGCCGCCGACTCCGCCACGGCGGGGTGAGTCATTACGCTGTTCTCCACATCAGTAGGTCCTACCCGATAGCCAGCGGTAGTAATAATGTCGTCGTCACGGCCCGCAAATTGAAACGAGCCATCCTGATTACGAATCACCACATCGCCGGTTAAGTAATAGCCCTTCACGAAGGGGTCTTTTTCCTGCCAGGTGTAGCCTTGGAAAAAATGCGCAGGAGACTTGGCAATATCAACAGCCAGAACGCCCGGCTCCCCCGCAGGCAACTCGTTATACTCCGCATCAAGAATCGCCAAGCGATAGCCAGGCAGAGGCACCCCCATCCCGCCAACATGCTTAGGATGCTCAAGAGTATGGTGATTGTTGCAGGTCATTCCCGTTTCGGTTTGGCCATAGTGGTCCATTACCAAGCAGCCCAGCGATCTTTCTACCCAAGTGACTACCTCCGTATTAAGAGGCTCACCGGCTGAACTCGCCGCGCGCAGTTCCAAGGTTTGATGGGCATCATCGAAAAGGCCTGAAGCCTTCATTAAACGATAGGCGGTGGGCGCGGCGGCAAAGTTGGTAATCCGGTGGCGTTTCATAAAATCGAGCGCGCCTTCGGCACTAAAGCCCGCTTCACAAAAATGTGTGGTAACGCCAAGCAGCAGCGGCCCGGCAATCGCATAGTAGAGACCATAGGCCCAGCCGGGATCTGCCATATTCCAGAAACGGTCGTCGCTACGCAGATCGATGGCAAGTTCCATGTACAGCGCAAAGGCGGTCATTGCCGAAAGGGGCACGGCCACGCCTTTGGGCTTCCCCACGGTTCCGGAGGTGAACATCTGCAAAAAAGGCTGGCCTGGATCAAGCCTGGGGGGTTCACTCGTCATGGGCGCATGCGCCAGGGCAGCCTGCCAGTCCTGGTCATCTGTATGTTCAGGCGTCGCACCGCCTACCGCGAGCATTGGCGGGCATTGGCTTAAACCATCGAATTTAAAGCGGTTAGCGTGATCGGTAATCACCAGCTTGGTGTCGGCTCGGCCGAGCCGATAGTCCACCGCATCAGGGCCAAATGCCGTAAACAGCGGCTGATAAACGGCACCAATGCGCCACGTTGCCAACACGGCCACTAGCAATGCCGCTGAGCGGGGCAACATGCAGGCGACGCGATCACCCTCTTTCAGGCCTTGGGCGAGCAGCCAACCAGCCAGGTGGGAGCTTTGTTGATCCAGCTCAGCATACGTCAACGTATGCGTTACCCCTTGAGTATCTTCATGTACCAGCGCCAGCACATCGCCACGCCCTTCCCGAATATGTCGGCCGCAGCACGCTTCAAAGGCATTGAGCTTGCCGTCCTGACGGTCATCTAACCTGGCAATCATTTGATCAGTTGAGAAACGTTTAAGGTACTCCGAATACTCGGGAAGTGATGCCGATATCTCTGTCATGATGGCTCTCTTATGTTGTTGGTAATGAGCAGTCTTGATACAGAAGGAAGGCAGCGTTCTACGTTATACTTTTTATTTTCAGTTTACGTTAACGGAAGCCTTGAGATACTCACACGCTAAAAGCAATCCGCTGGAAGCGCAAGCTATCCACAGCGTTTTAACGCTTATACGTTGGTCGAGGAAAATAAAAACAGGTAAGACTCGCCAAGAGCGGCGCATCAATAATGAGTAACGCTTTAGCGAGCCATGATCATGGCGACCAGCTCATCGGCAAGGTCATCCGGAGTACGCGCTCCGTTAGGGTCGTACCAGCGTACGGTCCAGTTCAAAGCCCCTAGCACAAACCGCGAGACGAGAAAGCGATCACCGTGAATAAGCCCCGCCTCCAGCGCATCGTCAATCACCTGTACCCAAAGCGCTTCATAAGCATCTCGAAGATGGCTTAAATGCGCGCTGGCCGCCGGGTCGAGCCGGCGCCATTCAAAAAGCGCGACGACATGCGCATTGCGATCCGCAAACAGCGTTTCCAGATGAGCACGGGCCATGACGCGCAAGCGGGTTTCCGGGTCAGCCGAGCAGCGCTCTATCGATTGACGGGCGATCATCAGGGCATTCTGCGTGCCCTCTTCAATGACGGCGGCCAGAATTTCCTGCTTGTCTTTAAAGTGGTGAAACAGGCTGCCCGATTTAATTCCCATTTCCTGCGCCAGCATGCGCACGGTAGTGCGATCAAAACCTTCTTGTACAAATAGCTGAGCAGCCAGCCGCGTTAGCTCCTTGCGGCGAGGTGATGCATTCATTACATTCATATAATTCACACTAGCGCTTGCTTGGTTACCCAGAGAAAACCACAGCCCCGCCAGTGGGTCAACGCATCGCTTGCCACTCAGCCTGATAATCATAATAAATTGAAAGGAGTTAGATCATGAGTAACCCTACCGACATCGTGTTTCTTGCCGCCACACGGACTCCAATGGGAGGCATGATGGGCAGCTTATCCAGCATGAGCGCCCCTGAGCTAGGCGCGGCGGCGATCCGCGCCGCCATTGAACGTGCCGGCATTACGCCAGACGTTATCGATGAAGGCATCATGGGCTGCGTCCTGCCCGCTGGCGTTAAACAGGGGCCTGCCCGTCAAGCCATGCGCCAGGCCGGTATTCCGGATGCCTGCGGCGCCACTACGATCAACAAACTATGCGGCTCAGGCATGAAGGCCGCCATGCTCGCCCATGACCTGATTAAAGCGGGAAGCGGTGAAATTCTTCTGGCTGGGGGTATGGAGTCCATGTCCAACGCGCCCCATGTGCTTACCAAGGCACGCGGCGGCTATCGGCTAGGCCATGGCGAGCTCAAGGACCATATGTTTTTAGACGGCCTGGAAGACGCTGAAACGGGCAAGCTGATGGGCGTATTTGCCCAGGATATTGCGACCCAGCGCGACTATAGCCGCGAGCGCCTAGACGACTTCGCGATTGCCTCGCTTGAGCGCGCCATGGAAGCCACGAATGCCGGCCATCTGGCGGCTGAAATGGTGCCTGTCACGGTATCCACGCGCCAGGGCGAAACGCGAGTTGAGCACGACGAGCAGCCTTTTCAGGCCAAGCTGGATAAAATTCGCCAGCTGCGCCCGGCCTTCGCCAAAGACGGCACGATTACTGCCGCCAATGCCAGTTCGATCTCCGATGGCGCCTCAGCGCTCATACTGGCAAGCCAGGCAGCGGCAGACCGGCATGGCGCAAAGCCGCTGGCCAGAATGCTGGGCCACGCCACTCACTCACGTCATCCGAGCGAATTTACCATTGCCCCGGTTGGCGCCATCGAAAAGCTGTTGAAAAAGCTCGACTGGGATGTAAGTGATGTCGACTTATTTGAAATCAACGAAGCTTTTGCCATCGTCACGCTGATGGCAATGGATGATTTAGGCTTACCGCACGAAAAGGTAAACGTGTTTGGTGGCGCTTGTGCTCAAGGCCATCCGATTGGCTCAACCGGCTCACGAATTATTGCCACCCTTATTCATGCCTTGCGCACAAAAGGCGGTAAACGCGGCATTGCGAGCTTATGTATTGGCGGAGGCGAAGCGACGGCAGTCGCGGTTGAACTGATAGACTGATACGCCAAGTGCTAGCCAACGCCTTTCTATCCGAAAGGCGTTGGCCCTAGTCAGGCTACCCTACTCTTCGAAGTTCAAAGGTAAGAGTAAGGAGCCGAATGACGTCTTACCCAAAGCGTCCGGTAATATAGTCGTGGGTACGCTGATCTTGAGGGTTGGTGAATATCTGATCCGTGGTATCCACTTCCACCAGGTCGCCCATATGGAAGAAGGCGGTGCGGTCTGCAACACGGGCGGCCTGCTGCATATTATGGGTAACCATCACGATGGTATAGCTCTCGCTTAGCTCATCGATCAGCTGCTCTACTTTCGCGGTCGCAATGGGGTCGAGTGCAGAGCAAGGCTCATCCATCAGAATAATATCCGGGCTTACCGCCACGGTACGCGCAATACACAAACGCTGCTGCTGACCACCAGAAAGCCCCGTGCCGGGCTTATCCAGGCGATCTTTTACCTCTTCCCAAAGTCCTGCGCGGCGCAGGCTGCTCTCGACAATATCATCAAGCTCTGCCTTGCGGCGCGCCAAACCATGCAAGCGCGGTCCGTAGGCAATATTTTCATAGATGGATTTGGGGAACGGGTTAGGCTTCTGGAATACGATGCCTACCTGGGCGCGAAGCAGTACCACGTCGCGATCAGGTGCATAGATATCGTTTTGATCCAGGGTAATTTTGCCTTCAACCCGGCAGATATCAATCGTGTCATTCATACGGTTCAAGCAACGTAAAAATGTCGATTTACCGCAGCCCGAAGGGCCGATAAAGGCCAGCACTTCGTTTTCATAGATATCCAGATCGATACCGTTAATCGCCTGAGCGTCACCGTAGAAGACTTTGACATTCTCGGCGTTCATTTTGACTTTATCTTTGGCTTTGCTCACGCGGCTTTCACCGCCGCCAACGCTTACTGAAGATGTTGCCATAGGCTGTGCAGGAATATTCACTTACCACCTCGTTTCGAATTTTTTACGCAACCAAATCGCCAACGCATTCAAGCTCAGCATTAACCCTAGCAGCACAATAATGGCTGCCGACGTGCGCGCTTCAAAGAAATTACGTAGCTCATTGCCCTGCCATAGGTAAATCTGTACCGGCAAGGCGGTTGATTGATCTAACGGTGTGCCCGGTACGTTAGCCACAAACGCGTTCATACCGATCAGCAGTAGCGGTGCCGTTTCACCCAGCGCCTGAGCAACCCCTAGAATGGAGCCAGTTAAAATGCCCGGCAATGCCAGCGGCAGCACGTGATGAAATACCGTTTGCACCCGCGATGCCCCTATGCCCAACGCCGCTTGACGAATAGACGGCGGGATTGAGCGCAGTGAAGCGCGAGTAGCGATAATAATAGTCGGCAGCGTCATCAGCGTCAGTACCAAGCCACCTACCAATGGCGCCGAGAGGGGCAAACGTAAATAACCGATAAATATCGATGCGCCCAGCAAACCAAATACGATAGAAGGCACTGCCGCCAGGTTATTGATGTTGATTTCAATCAGGTCGGTCAGGCGATTTTTAGGCGCAAACTCTTCCAGATAAATCGCGCTTGAGACCCCCAGCGGCACTGACAACGCAATGACGACCATCATCATAAATAGCGAGCCCATAAAGGCGCCAGCCAAGCCTGCCGAAGCCAGCGAACTGCGGGAATCGGTATTTAAAAACAGCGAGGTGCTAAACGAATTACGAATAACGCCCTGTTCATCAAGCTGGTCGGCCCAGGCACGGGTTTGAGCACTTAGCTGCTGACGGGCATCGGGCAGGTCACGATCAATATTGCCTTTGATCCACACATCCACGTTTGCGCTTGCCAACATCTTAAGTTCAACGGTCTGGCCGAGCAGCGATGGGTCTTCCACAAACCGGTCACGCAGTGCATAACGCTCGCCGGAGGTGACCAGGGCCCGCAAATCTCTTAGCTGACGTGGCTCAACCTCTTCACCCAGCGCGTCTTCAACGGCGCGATCAATAATCGCTTGCCAGTTCACCAGGCCAGCTCTAGTCATCCACTGCGTGTAACGCTCATCAAACGCAAACTGGCTTTCACCGCTTTCACGTTCAGGTTTTGGCTCAAGCTCAATCACTTCAGGGTCAAAATATACGTCTACATAAAACGTTGCCTGCCAAAAGGCGGGCACACCGCGCATAAGAATACTGGCAAACAGGATAGCCACCAGCGTCATGCCGGTAATTACCGCCATCAGACCCAGGCGCCGGAATACGTTCTCCTTGCGGTGACGCTTCGCCAGCGATTTTTCAATCGTCATAAGCCGGTGCTGACGACGCTGCTCAATCGATATGGACATAGTCACTTACTCGTATTGCTGGCGGTATTTACGCACGACAACCAGTGCGATGACGTTTAACCCCAGCGTGATAACGAAGAGGGTAAGACCCAAGGCGAACGCGACAAGCGACTGCGGGCTTGCGAAGTCCATATCCCCGGTCAACTGATTGACGATCGTGACGGTAATGGTCGAAACGGCCTCAAAAGGATTGGCATGCAGCACGGGGTTATTACCCGCAGCCAATACCACGATCATGGTTTCACCAATCGCCCGGCTCGCCGCCAGCAAAAATGCGCCCACAATGCCTGGAAGTGCGGCAGGTAGCACCACCTGACGAATCGTTTCTGATTTGGTTGCCCCCAGGCCCAGCGCGCCATCGCGCAGTGATTTAGGCACCTGGGTAATAATGTCGTCAGAAAGCGAGGAAACGAACGGAATAATCATGATCCCCATTACCAGGCCCGCCGTCAGCGCGCTGGTCGTGCGAATATTGATACCGATCAGGTCACCGACGCTGGACAGGAACGGCCCCACTACGATCAATGCAAAGAAGCCGTAAACAATGGTCGGAATACCCGCCAGAATTTCGATCACTGGCTTGGCTACGTTACGCAGCCAAGGGGGTGCATATTCCGCCATGTAAATAGCGGTCATCAGGCCCACAGGAATGGCGACCAGGAGCGCGATGGTACTGACCATCATCGTTCCCCATAAAAGCGGCAGTAAACCAAAATCGCCCTGACTTGAAGTACCCGCCGTGCTGAACCGGGGGTTCCAGACCGTGCCAAAAAAGAACTCTGCGGGGCTGATGAAGCTAAAAAACCGCAGCGCCTCACCCAGCATGGAAAGCACAATGCCAATAGTGGTAAAGATGGCCACGGCAGAGCTTGCCGCCAAAGCAAACATGATAACGCGCTCTACCTGATTACGGGCGCGCCAGCTAGGCGAGATGCGCCGCCGGGCAACAATCAGGCCGACCACGACCAGTACGGCCATCAAGGCGACCAAACTAAAGTTCTCAATAGTTTGCAGCCTTGCCATATGTGCCGCGGCGGCTAGCTCTTCAGAGCTTCCCCCACCAGACACACCCTGTCCGTTGGCCAATGCGGTCACACGACGCAACAGGGTTTGTAACTCACGATCACTAAGCCCTGCCACCAAGTCGACTGGCAACTGCTGAGTGACTAGCATATCGATTAACTGTGGCGCCAAAAAAGACCACAACAAGAAGATGGCCAGTGCGGGTAGTCCACACCAAAGGGCTACCAGCACACCATAATAACCGGGCCGAGAATGCATCCGTACATCGTGCTCTGCCGCAACCGCGCGACTGCGAGTCAAGCCCAAGTGGTATGCCAAGGCCATCATTACCAGCAGCGTGGCTATCAAGGCAAGGTTGCTCATTATTTCTCCGCCTTTGACTTCCTACGTTTAAACGCCAGCATCAACGCTTCGATGCTGGCGTAAAACAGACCTAATTAACTTGAAAACCTGAACCGTTCAGCTTACTCGGCAGTGGCTACCGTGCGTGACTGAAACTGTTCTAGCGCTTCGGCGCGCTCTTCTTCATCCATAGGAATCAAGCCAGCGTCTTCCAGCGGGCTGCCGTAGCCAGAGATCATTTCATTCAGGAAGAACTCAGTGTATTCAGCCAGGCCAGGAATCACGTCCAGGTGCTCGCCCTTCACGTAAAAGAACAGCGGACGTGAAACTGGGTACTCGCCAGAACCGATGGTTTCCAGGCTCGGCGTTACGCCGTCAACGGTTGCAACCTGTAGACGGTCACGGTTTTGGTCATAGAAGCTCAGACCGAAAACACCTACCGCGTCTTCCTGAGCATCCAGGCGGGCCAGCGTTTCAGTGTAGTCGCCAGCGATTTCTACGATACGGCCATCGCCACGCAGGTTGTTACAGGCGTCGTCTTCCACTTCAGCCACAGTATCGCAGCCTGGGTGCACTACTTTCTCTTCGAATACTTCGCGGGTGCCATGGTTGGAGGCAGGAATTACCAGAACGATTTCCTGATCCGGGAGGCTTGAGTCAATTTCAGACCAGCGGGTGTAGGGGTTATCAACCAGTTCGCCATCTTGCGGCAACTGTGCAGCGGCTGCTTTGAATACGTGCTCAGGCGTCAAGGCAAACTCGGCGCGGTCAAGACGCGAGGCGAATACAATGCCGTCATAGCCAAATTTGATTTCAAGAATTTCGTTAACGCCGTTCTCGCCACAGCTTTCGATTTCGCCGCTGCGGATTGGACGTGAAGCATTAGCGATATCAATAGTGTTTTCGCCAACGCCTTGGCAGAACTGGCGCAGACCGCCGCTAGAACCACCAGAACCAACGACCGGCGTGTTGAACTCAGAGTAAGTATTACCGAACTCTTCCGCTACGATACTTGCAAACGGCAGCACGGTAGAAGAACCCGCAATCTGGATAGTGTCACGTGCCATGGCGGCGGTTGAGACACTGGCGGCTAGACCGGCTACTACTGCAACACTTAGCATCTGCTTTTTCACGTCGAGCTCCCCTTTGGTTTTAATATCCGGTCAGCCACTGCTTACCGAAAAATTGGCCTTCTGGCCTTTCACAAAGAGGAGTTTGCACACAAACGATTGCAGAAATATGACAGTCAAAAAAATCTTGGCAAAGAGGCCGAACGATCTACAGCAACAGCCCGGCTGCTGCTGTACATAGCGCAAAGGAAGCGTATTGAAGCAGGCGCCTATCAAGGCGATGGGTAATCTTGTCGGCGTCAGGTTGCCAAACAAAGCTAGACATAACGGGCAGGTTTAACCGTTAGCAGTCGCACGCCCACATTCCCAAGCAAGGAAGCACCCAGCATGGTCAGCACCATTGGCCACAGGTGCGCCACTTCAAATGCCCCGACCAGAAAGCCTGCCAGCGCCCCACAGCTAAACTGAATGCCTCCCAATAGGGCGGTGGCCGTTGCGCTGATATGCCCAAAGTGATCCAGCAGGGACGAAATCGCATTGGGGGTAATCAGACCGATCATTCCCGTAAAGAGCATAATCAACGGCACAACGGTATAAAGCGATGCCATATTCAGCGCCGTCACCAACACGAGTGCCAGCGCCGCCACAAGCTGTACCGTTAACCCCAGGCGTAGATTTTGTTGCGGCGTGCGCTTGCGCAATAAATGGATATTGACGCGATTGGAGAGCGCAATGACTACGACATTCACCCCAAATACTACCGGATAGATACCGGGCGATAGCTCGAAGTAATCAAGGTAGACAAACGGGGATGCGGTAACAAACGCGAAAAGCCCTGCAAACGAGGCAGCAACAGCGCAGATATATCCCATGCCTTCTCGGTGGCGCAATACGCTTGCGTAGTTTCTGATTACTTGGCGAGGCGATGCCGCCGGCAGCGTCATATCCCGGGTTTCGGGGAGCCGGGTGCCTAACAGCCAGAGTAAAAAACCTGCATAAGCAGCCAGAAAAACGAAAATCAGCCACCAGCCCGCAATATGCAGTAGCAGGCTGCCCACTGCAGGAGCCGCCAAAGGCGCCAACATCATAATCATGGCCATGGTCGACATTACCTTCGCCGCCTCACGCCCGCTAAAGCAGTCGCGCACTATCGCGGCCGAGTTCACCACACAGGCACCGCCGCCCAACGCTTGTACAAACCGCCAAAGTAAAAGCGTGGTTAAACTATCGGCAGTAGTAATCATCAAACTGGCCAACATGAATACCGTTAAGCCACCTAGCAATACCGGCTTGCGCCCTACCCGGTCGGAAAGCGGACCAAAACACAGCTGGCCAATCGCAAAACCAAACAAGAACACACTAATGGACAGTTCCGTATGGTGAATGCTGGCACCGATTGAGTCGGCCAATATGCCGATCGCAGGCAGATAGGCATCAATCGCAAACGGGGCTAACGCCGTATTGGCCGCCACCAATATAGCGACCCGGCGAGGATTCAGTTCCATGGGACTCCTTGAATTATTCGGGAATCATTAAGCAAAGTAGCCGAACGATAGGCCGCTAATAATACAGTGGCAGCGAAGATTAAGCACCGAAGGCGCCTAAAACTGAAACATAAAACCCCTAGCCTCTGATTCATAAGTCTTTAACGATAGCTATCGAGGACAGTATGAGTCTTAAAGCGTTAAGCAATATTTCCCTTCGCTGGTTAAGCCTGGCAGGCCTATTTCTCGTTGCGCTATGCGTGCTTATGTTTGCACTACTAACGTGGAAAGTGATGCAACAGAGCCAACATGATCTGGCAGTTCTTGAGCAAGTGAATGTTCAGCAGTCGTCATCGCTAAACCGACTGCATATAGCCGGTCTTGAAGGGCTACACCGCCTGGACCGAGCGCTGGAACGTCAGCTACGCCCCTCACTTGGGGACCCAGTAGAGGCGCTTCAGGCGGTTGAACATGAGCTTTCTGAAATGTCTCTGGCCTTGGCAACGTTTCTGGAAGCAAGCGCAGAAACGTCTAATCAAGCGCTGCGCAACGCTATTGAGCAGCAGGCCACGGCACTGATGAGCACTATGCAGGAGCAGCTAAGCGCTGTTCAAGCCGGTGATCGTGCCAATTACCGCCAACTGACACTCATTGCCTTATCCAATAGCCAGGCATTCACCCAGCAAGCCCGCGCCTTTTATCAACTTGCCGACCGCCAAGGCACCGATTTAATGACCACAGCCGGGCACCGCGCCCAGTTTATCGGGCAGTTGCTGCTGGGAGGCATGGGCCTTGCTCTGGGGCTGCTGGGCTTAATGGCATGGATTGGCCAACGCCACTTGTTATCACCCATCAATCACCTGATCACCCATTTTCGAACCATGGCGCAGGGCGATTTAAGCGTAGGGGTTCCTCAGCGAGGCAATAATGAGATTGGTCAGCTCTATCAGGCGCTCGATCATATGCAGGGCGCGTTGATCAATACCGTCTCCCAACTGCATGACAATAGCCATCACATCTTCGATAGTGCACAACGTTTAGCGTTAGGCAATGAGGACCTGGCCATTCGAACCCGCCAGCAAAACTCGTTTCACGAGACCACGGCGGCCAATCTTGACGAACTGACAGAGAACGTGGCCACCACCGCCGGTTACGCTGCTGATGCCACCCAGCTTACCGCAACGGCGGCGGCCCAAACCCAGGATGGCAGCAAGATAATGGCTGAATTTCTTACCACCATGCAGGAAATCCATGCCCGCTCCAAGAAAGTGGATGAGATCGTCAACGTGATCGACTCCATCGCCTTTCAAACCAATATCCTGGCCTTGAACGCGTCGGTAGAAGCTGCCCGTGCGGGTGAGCAAGGCAAGGGGTTTGCCGTTGTGGCCGACGAAGTCCGCCTGTTGGCCTCGAGAAGTGCGGAGGCCGCGCGCCAAATTCAAGCCTTGCTGGCAGCGTCGGGTAGCAGTATTGCCCAGGGCCAAACCTTGTCGACCCAAGCGAGCCAAGGCATGCAAGCGATTGTCGAGTCTACCGAACAGGCCAATAGCATAATGCTCCAGATCGCTGACGCCGCCAACGAACAGCACCGCCATATAGAGCACCTTAATTCGACCCTGCACGAACAGACCCAGGTAAATCGGGCCAATGCCCAGCAGGTTGAAACCACCGCGCAGAATGCCATGTCGCTTGAAACCGCAGCGCAAAGTATGCGCGAACAGGCAGCACGCTTTAAAGTCGCCGACGAAATACCCAAAGATGGGTTTATTTGGCAGCCAGCACCATCAACATCGGCTGAACCGCCATCGGATAATATTCAGCGAGCACAAGCCTTGCTACAGTAAGGGTCTTACTACGCAAGGAGCAACGCATGGCCACTAGCTTACTGACACAACTTAAAGAAATGACCTCGGTGGTTGCCGATACAGGCGATCTTGATGCTATTCGCCGTTTTGCGCCTCAGGATGCGACCACGAACCCTTCGCTGATACTTCAGGCCGCACAGCAGGAACAGCGTCGGGCACGCCTTGCGGTTATTGCCAAGGAAAGTACCGATATTGATGATGCGGTAGACCGCGTTGCCGTTGAAATCGGCAGTGAAATTAGCGAACTGGTGCCCGGCTATGTATCGACTGAAGTTAGCGCCAGGCTTTCGTTTGACCGCGATGCCACGATTGCGCGAGCGCATTCGCTTATTGAGCGCTATGCCCAAAAAGGCGTTGGTGCAGATCGCATACTGATTAAAATGGCATCAACCTGGGAAGGTATTCAGGCCGCCCAGCAGCTTGAACGGGAAGGCATTCGCACCAACCTTACCCTGCTATTTGGTTTCGCTCAGGCCCAGGCGTGTGCGGATGCAGGGGTTACCCTGATATCGCCGTTTGTAGGGCGCATTCTTGACTGGCATAAAGCCCATCAGCCCGATGCCGATTTCAGCGGCCAGAATGACCCTGGCGTGCAGTCGGTTAAGCAGATTTACAATTACTTTAAAGGCCACGGCTACGCCACCATTGTAATGGGCGCAAGCTTTCGCAATATAGATGAAATTGTTTCATTGGCCGGTTGTGATCGACTGACGATCTCCCCCGCGCTGCTTAACGAGCTAGACGAGCAGCAAGGCGAACTAACACGTCAATTAACCCCACTGGGAGCAAGCAGCTCGGCAGATGAGGCGCTCACCCAGAGTGAATTCCGCTGGGCAATGAACGAAGACGAAATGGCCTCGGATAAGTTAGCCGAAGGTATCCGCAAGTTTATGGCTGACCAGCGCAAACTGGAAACGCTATTAGGCGATCTGCGTAAAGCGTAACGTTCAGGTAATTAAAAGCCTCCGAGCGGAGGCTTTTTTTAGTGCTGAGCTTCGGTATTTTGTGCTTCCAGCATATCAACCAGCGGCTGAAACTGTTCCCGGTTATGCTCATTCATGTGCATCAAAATACGGTGTGCCTCAAGAATACGCTCGCGCAGCCCCTCTTCATCCGCGGGTTCTTCAGGCAGATCAATCAGCGCACTATTAAGCACGGACGCCTGCTGAAGCGGCGCTTCCATCAGCGTAAAAAAACGCGCAAACCCCATTACGTCGAGCATTTTTCGAACATCAGGATTATCGGCAATAATGGTAGGCGGGTGCGCCAGGCGCCCTTTCACCGCCATCGCCACTTTTGCTAAAAAGCCCAACGCCGTCGAATCAACATTCGTTGCTTCGCGTAAGTCTATCATTACGGTCTGTAAGCCTGGCGTTTCAGCAAGGCGCTGTGCTTGGCTATCAAGCGTGGCACAAAGCGTTAAACGCACATCGCCACAGAGTTTTAATACAAAAACACCGGAGTCGAACGCCGCCTTAATACGGCCTTCATCAATCAGCATGACCAAATCCGCTCACCATCATGATTGTTAGATCATCGGGTAAAGCATCGCGGTCTGGGTTTGCCTCATCAATTGCATCGCCTTCTGCAAGGAGTGCATTTGTTTGGGCTAGCCGGTCGCGCAACTGCTCAAGCGTGACACTTTCGCTTATTAATTGCTCAAGTTCCTTGAGCCGCGTGTCGAGCGTTTTACCCGGCAAGCATTCCAATACACCGTCTGAACACAGCCATAAACGAAATTCAGCCGGCAAAGTACAGCTCAGCGAAGGATACTCTATATCGGGGAAAAGACCTACCGGCATTCCCTCTCCTTCAAGCCGAACGAGCTGGCCATCAGCGACCAATAAAGGCATCGGCAGCTGAGCGCCGAGCGAATAGTGAAGGGTATGCGAGCAATGGTCAATAACCCCGACGAACAAGGTGGCATGTTTACCGATATCGGTGCCCTGCAACTCCCGATTCATGGCCGCCAGCCAGTCCGGTGGCAGGCGTTCTGGCTGCAGACCATCCCACTCATTGAGCCATCGATTGCACAAATACTTCAAAAGTACAGTTACAAACGCCGATGAGGCCCCATGGCCAGAGACATCGGCGAAGTAGAACGCGCTGTAGCGCTCGTTATAACGCTGGTAATCGAGAAAGTCGCCGGACAGATACAGCGAAGGCGCAAACCAGTAGTCGTAATAGATACTGTTGATCACCTTAGGCCGGGGCGGAAGCAGCCTTCGCTGTATATGACCGCCGCTCTGCTGATCCATACGTAAAAGAGCCAGGTGCGTTTCGAGACTCTCGTTAAGCTCCGCCAGGCGCTCACGATCGCGGTCGCGCTCGATGGCCAGGGCATGCAACTCAATCGCCTTACGAATCATTCGGCGCAGCAGCTCAGCATGGCGCAGCGGGTGCACAATGTAATCAACAAGACCTACATCAACGGCCTTGATAAGGTCGGCATCCTCGCGTGAATCGCTGACGACCAGGGTGGGCAGGCGGCGGGTTAGCTGCGACCACTGCTGGCGCGGAACAGAATGCGCATGGGCCACAATAAGCGCTGTCTCTGCCGGGAGATGATCGATATCAGCTGCTGCGTACACCCACATGCCGTCGCAGGTGATCGCTTCTGCCAGCGCGTTGCGGTCAGGACCCGGCTCGTCGATCACCGCAATCAGCTGTTTGGAATGATCCATGTTAAGCCTCAATCGGCGAAATCGTCGTCACTAATGTCGCTGTCGTCGAAATCACTGTCTTGGAAATCGCTGTCCTGGAAATCGCTGTCCTGGAAATCAAAGTCATCCATTGCAAAAGGATCATCGCCTAACTCGCCATCATTAATTTCAAACTGGCGGCGCTGTAGAAAAGCATCGCGTATAAACCGATAACGATCACCGCTAATCAGTTTTTCCTGGTCGAGCAATCCAGCGCGAATATCGACAATATTAAGCGCGCGAAGACCTAATCTAGTCGCATCATCTTCCACATAGGTGGTTGGATACGCCGCCATATCCGCCGGTAACCCTGTTGTATCACGTAAAGTGCTGGGGCCTAAAAGCGGTAACACTAAATAGCGCGAGTCTTCCCATCCCCAAACGGCCAGGGTCTGTCCAAAATCCTCGTCACTTGCGTTAATTTCCATCAATGTCGCGTAATCAAGCAGTCCACCGATACCCACGGTTGAGTTGATCAAAAAACGTGACGTTGCCAAACCAGCATTGGCCGGCTTGCCTTGAAGCAAGCTGTTAATGGCCGTGCGTATTTCTCCCAGGTTGGAGAAAAAATTACCCACCCCTGTTTGCACAGGGTCTGGCGTGACCGTGCGGTACCCCGTTGCTACCGGTTTTAACGCATAACGATCAAGCACATCGTTAAACACAAAAACGCGGCGGTTAAAGCCTTCCCAAGGGTCTTCCGGGTGCGCTTCGGCAGTCATTTGAGTACTGGTGCTGGCGCATCCGCCTACCGCAAACGTGGCAAACAGCACTATAGGCAGCGCCGCATTACGCAGGGATATGGCGGAATTCCGTTTGGCTAAAAACCGCAGCATGGTCTTTCCTCTTGTAAAACTTAAATGCTATTACTGACGCCGCACCACAACGCTACCCGCGCTATAGCCCGCTCCAAACGAGCAGATCACCCCAATATCGCCCTCTTCCAAACCATCACGATGCAGGTGAAAAGCAATAATGGAGCCTGCTGAGCTGGTATTGGCGTAACGGTCCAAAATGATAGGCGCCTGCGTTTCGCTGGGCTCAAAACCTAGTACCTTACGGGCGATAAGATCATTCATATGGCGATTGGCTTGATGCAGCCACATTTTTTTAAGATCGCTACCCGATAGCTCAAGCGACGCTAAATGCTCAGAAATGAGCTTAGCTACCAGCGGGCATACTTCCTTGAAAACCCGCCGCCCTTCCTGCACAAACAGTTTATCAATTGCCAGCGGATCACTATCCGTCACACGGTTCAAAAAACCCGCGTTATTACGAATCGCATTGGAAAACTGAGTAACCAGTCGCGTGCCCAATATCTCAAAGCGCTCACAAGCAATGGCCACCGCACTATTTTCTAATACCACAGCCGTACAAGCATCGCCGAAAATAAAGTGGCTGTCACGGTCTTGGAAATTTAAATGTGCTGAGCATATTTCCGGATTAATCACCAAGGCACGCTTTACGCTACCCGATGCAATGGCATTCGCGGCGGTTTCCAGAGCAAACGTCGCGGAACTGCAGGCAACGTTCATATCAAACCCATAGCCGCCTGCGCCCAGAGCTTGCTGTACTTCAACCGCCACGGCCGGATAGGCACGTTCCAGGTTTGAACACGCCACAATCACGAGTTCAATATCTTCTGGCGCTACCTGGGCATTTTCCAGCGCCTGCCGGGCGGCCGCGGTTGCCATATCACACTGAATGGACGGCTCATCATTTAGCCGCACGGGAAGCTGAGGCCGCATACGTTCAGGATCGAGAATGCCCGCGGCATTCAATACGTAACGACTCTTGATACCCGAGGCTTTTTCAATGAACTCACTGCTGGAGTGCGCTAACGGCACGCGCTCACCGCGCAGTATCTCTTCAGCAAAGCGCGCATTCTCATTGTCGACCCACGTATTAAATGCGCTCACCAGAGCCGCATTATCAATGGCGTGTTCCGGCGTATAAAGCCCCGTACCGGTAATCACCACATTTGTCATGCCTGTTCTCCTCTAAGCGGTTTGCCATCCATCATTGGCGTAGGCCTATGGCTCGCGCTTAACATTACTGTGTGCGTTATTGGCCGGTTTTACCAGTCATCCTCTAAACGCTAATTATCTCTTGCCAGCGTTTTTCAAGCCGTTTGCCCGATACCGGTATTAGCGTTCCCAACTGCTGAGCAAAAAGTGACACGCGAAGCTCCTGTATCCACCAGCCAAATGCCACTAACTCAGGGTCTTCAACCTGCCCACGCCGCTCGCTTTTACGCCGGGCATCAAAGCGTGTTTCCAGGGCTTGAATATCGTGCATCATCATATGATCACGACCACGCTCACGAGCCGCTTTTTCAAGGCGAATAAGCGCCGCTTCCGTATAGCGCGGATATTCGGTAAGCCACTGGTCCGCATCACGAATGAAGCCAGGATAGACCAAGCGCTGCATCTGTGCGCTGATATCGCTGTAGGTCAAAGCCAGTGCAAAATTGAGCTTACCTTTAAGCACTTTAGTCACCGCCAAATGGCCTTTCAATGCGGCTTCAACCTGTTTGAGTAACGTGGCGGCATGCTCAACAAGCTCTGCTTTAGTGGTGTCCAGGCGCGCGACCAACTCAGCAGATGAGCGCGGCAGAGGATGCTGAGCAACTACCTGGGTAAATACCGCCAGCAAGAGATCGTCCACTAATGCCTGCTTGCTGCCTACCTTGGCAAACAGCAGCGCGCATTTTTCAACATCAGGTAAGCGTTTGATGGCCTTAACCTGGTCAGGCTGACGGGCAATGGCCAGACGGGCAACGCCTTCCTGATGCGCGGCTTGCGCTTTTGCCGGATGATCAAACAGCGCAACTCTAAACTCACCGGCCTCAGCGACTAGCGCGGGATAAGCTTCAACACGAATACCCGCCTGTGTGGTAACGCGTGACTCGGGTAACGGCTCGTCAGGCAATCCCTCAAGTGCGGGTGCCTGGCTTGCCTGCTCGGCTAATGCCTGAGCACCGGCACTGGCAGCCGCCTCAAAGCGCTGCTCAAGCGCCCTTACGTTGCGCCCTTGCCCCAGCTGTTTTCCCGCATGATCGACCACACGAACATTCATCATCAGATGCGGCTCAAGCAGATCCAACCGCCAATCATCCGTATGCACCCGTGTGCCTGTGCGGCGGCGGATAAACTCACCCAGCGCTTCCGTTAGCGGACGTTGGTCAGGTACCAGCGTCTCCAAAGCAGCGTCTACCCAATCAGGAATAGGCACCACCTGGCGACGAATGCTTTTGGGCAGCGATTTCAAGAGCGCAATGCACTTCTCACGCAATAACCCCGGCACCAGCCACTCCAGGGCATGTACCGGCAGTTGCGGCAGCATGGCAGCCGGCACCGTCAGGGTAACGCCGTCATCCTCGGCATGGGGTTCAAAATGATAGCTAACCGGGTAGGCCACCCCGCCAAGCGTTAAATGGTCAGGATACTGCGCCTGAGTGACATCGGCTGCGTCACGGGCTTTTAACGCCTCAATATCAAAGTGCAGCAGCTTGGGTGTCTGACGTTCCGCCTCTTTACGCCAGTGCTCGAAGCCTTTGCCGTTGATAACGTCATCAGGAACACGCTCATCGTAAAACGCAAACAGCGTATCTTCATCGACGAGAATATCCCGCCGACGGGCACGATCTTCGAGCGCCTCGACTTCATCAATCAACCCACGGTTATGGGGGAAAAACGCACCTTTCGTATTGAATTCACCCTCTACCAGCGCGCGACGAATAAACAGCTTTCGTGACTCTTCAGGGTCAATTGGCCCGTAATGCACGCGACGGCGCGCCACAATCGGCAACCCAAACAGCGTCACTTGCTCAAACGCCACAACCTGAGCGCGCTTTTGCTCCCAGTGCGGTTCACTATAGCTGCGTTTGACCAGATGTTCGGCCTGCGGCTCGATCCATTGAGGATCAATTTTGGCCACGGTACGCGCATAGAGCTTGGTGGTTTCAATCAGCTCAAACGCCATAACCCATTTAGGCGACTTCTTGGCAAGTCCCGAGCCTGGGTGAATCATGAACTTACGGTTACGTGCGCCCAGGTATTCACGATTTTCGAGCAGCGTGCCCAGGTTCGACAATAAGCCGGATAGAAGAGCCTGGTGTAGCTTGCCCGATGTTTTGCGCCGCGCCTGACGGGCCTGCTCTTCGCTCTCATCTTCATCCAGCCGTAGCGGTGCGGGCACCTCGATCTGCATATCACGCAGCAGCTGCCGGAGCTGGCGGAACGTATCGTGCCATTCGCGCATACGCAGGTAGTTAATATAGTGTTCGCGGCACCAGCGGCGCAGCTGATTACCCGACAAGGCCTCACGAGCATTTTCAATGCCGTGCCAAAGGTTGAGCAGGGCCACGAAATCGGAATCCGGGTCATGCCACCGCTGATGCGCCTGGTCGGCGGCCTGGCGCTTATCGGCCGGGCGGTCACGCGGGTCCTGAATGGCCAGTGCGGATACCACGACCAGCACATCGCGCAAGCTGCCGCGCTCGGCACCCGCCAGCACCATACGTGCCAGCCGCGGGTCAATGGGGAGCTTGGCCAGCTTGCGACCCAACGGACTTAAACGCTGACCTTCATCGACCGCGCCCAATTCAAAGAGCAGCCGGAAGCCATCTTTGACGAACCGGCTATCGGGTGGATCCACAAACGGAAACGCTTCGATATCACCCAGCTTCAGCGCCAGCATGGAAAGGATTACCGAGGCCAGATTGGTGCGCTGAATTTCCGGGTCAGTAAACGCCGGGCGGGAAAGAAAGTCCTCTTCATCATAAAGACGAATACACACGCCTTCCGCTACCCGACCACAACGCCCCTTACGCTGATTGGCGCTGGCCTGGCTTACCGGTTCGATCGGCAGGCGCTGAATTTTTGCCCGGTAGCTATAGCGGCTAATGCGCACCAACCCAGGGTCAATCACATAGCGAATGCCCGGCACCGTGAGCGAGGTTTCCGCAACGTTGGTGGAGAGCACAATCCGCCGACCACGATGCGCCGAAAACACCCGATTCTGCTCTTCATTGGAAAGGCGTGCATAGAGCGGCAGAATTTCCGTGCCCTTTAAATCGGCACGCCGCAGAGTATCGGCCGTTTCGCGAATTTCCCGCTCGCCGGGCAGAAACACCAGCACATCCCGCGGGCCATGTAGCCAGCCCTTTTCACGCTCCATGGTTTCGATTTCGTTGACCGCATGCAAAATACCCTCCTGGAGCGTGCGGTCTTCTTCGTCCTCTTCATCACGTGCCAAAGGGCGGTAGTGCACATCGACCGGGTACGTACGCCCCGATACCTCAATCACCGGCGCGGGCGCATCAGGTGTACCGAAATGGGCCGAAAAGCGGTCTACATCAATAGTGGCCGAGGTGATGATAACTTTAAGATCGGGACGTTTGGGCAACAGCCTTTTCAGGTAACCAAGCAGAAAGTCGATATTCAGGCTGCGCTCATGCGCTTCATCAATAATGATGGTGTCGTAACGCATGAGTAAGGGGTCGTGCTGGGTTTCAGCCAGCAAGATACCGTCGGTCATCAGCTTAACCAACGTTGTAGGGCTACTTTGGTCGGTGAAGCGCACCTGGTAACCCACCTGCTCGCCCAGCGGCACTTCAATCTCTTCCGCCAACCGCCCAGCCACGCTTCGCGCCGCTAACCGGCGCGGCTGAGTATGGCCAATTAGTCCTCTCCGCCCACGGCCTAGTTCCAGGCACATTTTGGGTAGCTGGGTGGTTTTACCCGACCCGGTTTCTCCAGCGACCACCACCACCTGATGGTCGCGAATGGCGTTTAAAATATCGTCCCGACGCTCGACGACCGGCAGCTCAGCGGGGTAGTTAAAGGCTACGTTCAGCGCCTCACGCTGGTTGAGTAATTGCTGTGACCGCTCAATCTCGCGCTGCACCTCGTTCAAACCATGATCGATTGGCTTATTATCACGTACACGCCGCGCCAACCCTGCTACACGGCGCTCCAGGCGCTGTGCATCACGCAGCATAACGTTGCTTATGGCTTTTTTGAGCACAGCAAGGCGTTGGGTATCGGTTAAATCGGAGGGCATATCGGTGGTCACGTTAGGCTCAGTTTCCATTCGTTACTCAAAAGCGGGATTGCCAGCCGTGTAGCGACAGGGCAAATAAATATCCGGCCCGCTTTAGTGAGCGGGCCGGATATTGTAACGCTTCCATCAACGTGACGCCTAACCGGGGCTGGGGGCGTTAATGGCTGTCGCTAGACGCTGGCTTTTTTTCATCGCGTATTTTCATCGCGTAGTTCGCGGCGTAATACCTTGCCGACATTCGTTTTGGGCAGTTCGTCACGAAACTCAATGTACTTGGGCACTTTATAGCCCGTTAACTGCTCTTTACACCAGCTACGCAGCGTTGCAGCATCTAGCTGGCTATTTTTGGACACGACAAACAGCTTGATGACTTCTCCGGCATCTTCATCCGGCACGCCAACCACCGCTGCTTCAATAATATCTGGGTGAGAGGCGACGATATCTTCGACTTCATTGGGATAAACGTTAAACCCGGACACCAAGATCATGTCTTTCTTGCGATCCACAATGCGGATGTAGCCATCGTCCTGAAGTACCGCAATATCGCCGGTGAAAAACCAGCCATCGCTATCAATGGACTTACGAGTTTCATCTTCACGCTGCCAGTAGCCCTTCATTACCTGAGGGCCCTGTACGCAGAGCTCACCCGGCTCGCCTAGTGCTACGTCATTACCTTCAGCATCAATGACTTTCACAGCGGTGCCCGCGACGGGCTTGCCGATGGTGCCAAGCTGAATGGCATCGGTTGGATTAAAGCTCACAATGGGCGAGGTTTCTGTCAATCCATACCCTTCCGCAATCGGGCAGCCGGTGGTTTCCTCCCAGCGCTGAGCTGACGTCTTTGTTAAAGCCATCCCACCGGAAATCGTCAGTTTAAGCTGGGAAAAGTCGAGCTGTTTGAAATCATCCCGGTTGCATAGCGCGTTAAACAGCGTGTTCAAACCGATAAACGCGGTGAACTTAACTTTTTTGAGTTCTTTAATAAACCCATCGAGATCACGCGGGTTGGTAATCAGCAGCGAGTGATTGCCCGATTCCATCAAGAACAGGCAGTTAACCGTAAACGTATAGATGTGATAAACCGGTAGCGGCGCAACCACCAGCTCCTGACCTTCTTTTAAGTGCGTACCGATCGCCAGCCGTGCTTGCAGCATATTAGCAATCAGGTTGCAGTGCGTGAGCATCGCCCCTTTGGGCAAGCCGGTAGTGCCGCCGGTGTACTGCAGTGCAGCCAGATCATCCTGGCTTCGGCTTACCTCGGTATACTTTAAGGAGGCGCCCTTGTTCATGGCATCGCGGAAACTGATCGCTTTAGGCAACGAGTAAGCCGGTACCATTTTTTTCACGTGCTTGACCACAGCGTTAATTAACCACCGTTTGGGTAAGCCGTGAAGATCACCAAGCTCGGTCACCAGCACATGTTTGATGTCGGTCTTATCAACCACGTTTTCAAGCTTTTTAGCCATATTGGCTAAAATCAGCACGGCCTTGGCACCTGAGTCCTTAAACTGGTGGGTCATTTCCCGCTCGGTGTAAAGCGGGTTGGTATTTACCACTACCAAACCTGCGCGCATAGCTCCGAATACAGCAACCGGGAACTGTAAAACGTTAGGCAGCTGGATGGCTATTCGATCGCCAGGCTTAAGGTCAGTCTCGTGCTGAAGCCAGGCCGCAAAGTCGGCGGATAGACGATCAAGGTCGGCAAAGGTTAGCGTTTTGCCCATGCAACTAAACGCAGGCCGTTCCTTATGACGGCTGACAGCAGCATTAAAAACGTCCGTAATGGAGTCGTACTGATCCAACCCTTCAAGCTCAGGGCCGCGTAATATAGGAGCTGTGGCGTGTTCGCTCATGGGCAATCTCCGCTATCCATGTCGATGATATTACCGACCTTGTTATTGTCGTAAGGTGAGAGAGCCAACGATATACGACGCGCAGCATGCTGTAAAACGATCGCTTGAAACTTGTGTTTAAACTTTAGCCATAGTGATCGAGTCGTACGCCACCCTCTCAATGTCTACTTAGTAATGTAGCGACTATTGGCCTTAAGGACAGTATTGCGCCTTAATTTCTCCTTCATGCCAGACTAATAGCTCGCCGGGAACCATTCGCCCCCACGCTTCATTATGGGTTAACGGTTCGGTGGCAATCACTGACACCACGTCGTTGGGCGTTGTATGCTCGGCAAAGTTAACCGTTATTTCCGCATCAGAGAGTTCGGCATCACCAAACGGGGCTCGCCGGGTGATATGCGCAAGCTTCGTGGAGCAGTAGGTGTAGAGATATTGACCATCGGAGAGCAGTAAATTAAACACCCCCAATGCTCGTAGCTGCTCGCAAAGGCCATGCAGCGTTGTCCATAAGGCATTGAGGGATGCTGGCGGGGTCGGAAAAGCATCACGCAATTGGCCCATCAACCAGCAAAAGGCATGCTCGCTGTCGGTATTGCCAACCGGCGTATATACCCCCAGAGGCAAACCCTGCCAGTCGCTTAGCTGGCCGTTATGCGCATAGCACCAGGGGCGTCCCCACATTTCACGGGTGAAAGGATGTGTATTGGCCAGACGCACGCCACCGACGTTAGCCTGTCGGATATGGCTAATCACTACGTTGGACTTAATCGGATAGTCGCAGATCAAGCGGGCGATAGGGGAATCAACCGACGGGTGGGGATCGCGAAACTCCCGGTATCCGCCCTCTTCATAGAAGGCGATACCCCAGCCATCGCGGTGCGGACCGGTACCGCCACCACGATGCAAAAAGCCTGAAAAGCTAAAACAGATATCGGTCGGAACGTTGGCGCTCATCCCCAGCAGCTCACACATAGCAACGCTCCTTCTCGGTGACCATCAACATTAACCGATAACCGGTTCGCGCCGACGCGTGGGCTGAGGATCATCTTCCACATCCTGCTTGACGCGCTTGGCGGGCGGCGTGCTGGCCGGCCTGCGCCACCACCAGAGAGCAATGCCGATCACCGCACCAATTGCCACGCCGACGATCAGGCAGAGCAGGCCACCGGTGATTGCGCTGGCGTTATGCTCTAAAAAACCTACCGCGGCAACCATCGCCGCTGGCGCCCACCCGGTATAGAATTCACCTTCTTCTATGAGGGGCAAGCGGAAAAACGCTGGCGCCCACATGGCTCCCCCCACACCCCATGTGATCACTAAACGTGGCAAACGCGGTAGGAACGCCAGGGCAAAATAGACAGCCACTAACACCAGCAGCGAAATACCGTAATAACTTAGCCACAACAGTGACATTGAATTTACAAGCAGCATAATACCTCTCATATGGGTGTACGCACCCGACGTTGATTTCCCGCTATGGTACCTATCAATTTATGAAAGCACAGCCAGACACGCTCTCAGGTTCTCCCGTCGCGCGCTATTATCGCGCTAATGACCCCAAATGGCACTGGCTGGAAGCACGCGAGACGCCTGATGTCAGCGCTTTTTTGGAAAGCGCTAATCAGCAGCAGGAAAAATGGTTTGCCCCACTAGCGCCGTTGGCCGAGGCATTATACAAAGGCCACCTGGCGCGTCGCGAGCTTTCCGTCACAAGCCTTGAGACACCGCTTGACCACTATACGTTCTGGAGCGAAACCGGTTCTGAAGACGACTACCCTCGCTGGTGGCGTTACCTCAATGGGCACCCAGAGCAGCGTGAATGCTTTTTTGACGTTCAGGCTCGCGCCGTCGATGAAGAGTTTTATGAAATGGGCGATATGGCCCTTTCGCCGGATGAGCAGTGGCTCGCCTGGACAGAAGATACCCAGGGCGACGAACGCTATACGCTGTGGATCAAATCGCTGCCGAATGGCCAACCGCAGGCACTGATCAGCGATATAGGCGCCGGTCTGTGCTGGGGTGAGGATCAAACTGCTGCCTCGGCCACGCTGTTTTTTACTCGCTTTGACGCAACCCAGCGCCCCGACAGCATATGGCGGGTATCACTGCCTTTTGAGGCGCCTGAAAAGCACGCCGAGCCCGCGCTTGTCCTGCGTGAAGACGATACTGAATTTTGGCTCGGCATCGGTAAAACACGCTCACGTCAGTGGCTGTTAATTGAAAGCGGCTCCAAAGATACCAGCGAAGTCTACGCCCTGCCGGCCCAACAGCCTACGGCGGTGCCGCTCTGCGTTCAGCCCCGCCAGGCAGGCGTTGAGTACAGCATTGACCATCGCCCCGGCGCCTTTTACCGGGTACATAACCAGGCAAGCACACATTTTCAGCTTGATTATCTGCCTGAATCCGCGCTGGGCGACACCAAAGCGCAGTGGCAGCCGCTTATCGAACCGCGTGACGACGTGACCCTGGAAGGCATCGATGCCTTCTCCTGGGGGCTTATGATCGCTGAGCGCGATCATGCTCAGGCACAGGTCGTGCTGCGCCGCTGGGTGCTGGATGCGCACCAGCATCGCTTGCTTGATGAGTATTTGGACCTTCCCGAACAGCCCTGCTCCCAGCTACTCGAAGATGCGCCGCATTTTGATACCCAGATACTGCGCCTGCGTGAGGAGTCGTTTACGCAACCGCCCAGCTGGTTTGCACTGGACCTTACCAGCGGCGAACGGACGCTTCTAAAGCGCGCACCGGTTTATGGCGCCCTGACACCTGAACAGCTGGTAAGCCGTCGAATCTGGGCAACCAGCTCTGATGGCGAACAGGTGCCGGTATCCATTGTAATGCGCGCGGACCTGGCTGATCAGCCGCTGCCCACCCTGCTATATGGCTATGGCGCCTATGGGGAGGCACTTGACCCGTGGTTCTCGATTGCCCGCCTTGAATTACTGGAGCGTGGCGCGGCCTTTGCCGTGGCCCACGTGCGCGGGGGTGGCGAACGGGGTGAGCCCTGGTACCTGCAGGGTAAAATGGCCCATAAAGAGAACAGCTTTAATGACTTTTTAGCGGCCCGGGATGCGCTGGTGGAAACCGGTATTAGCGATCCTGACCGGATAGCAGCCTATGGCGCCAGTGCAGGCGGTTTGCTAGTGGGCACCTGCATTAACCGAGCACCTAAGGCCTTTTGTGCGGCTTTGCTGGATGTACCCTTTCTGGATGTTTTGCGCACCATGCAAAACCCTGACCTTCCGCTGACCACCGCAGAATACAGCGAGTGGGGCAATCCAGAAGAGCCCGAGGTGGCCGAGCGCATCCAACGCTACTCACCGATGGACAATATCACCGCCCAGCACTACCCGGCCCTATGGATCGAAGGCAGCTGGTTTGACACACGGGTGAGCTACTGGGAGCCGGCCAAATATTACGCGCAGGTAACGCAACACCAGCAAGGCAGTGCGCCCATTCTGCTGCATACCGATATGAGCAGCGGCCACGGCGGGGCGTCCGGCCGATTTAAAGCGTGGCGCGACACCGCCCGCCAAGACGCGTTTATTCTTTGGGCATTGGGCTTAGGCGCTCTCTAAGCACAAGCTTCAAGGCGTAAGCATTCAAACACGTTGCGGCTCAGGGAGTTGAGCCGCCTATCAAAAGAACAATCGCTTTAGGCAGCCCTTGCGCTGCTTTTTATTCTTTGAAAATACTTTCCATAAAAATAATCCTGCGCCATACTATACCTTAGTAGCATAAAACATTAGTCGTACAAAACATTAGTCGCATAAACTTATGTCTAGCACTGGAGTAGAGCATGAAGCATCAGGAAAACTTCCCCACCATTTGGGATACGCCGCTTAAGCAAGCCAAACCAGCTAAAAACACAGCCGCTCAGCCTCCCGCATCGTTTAAGGACGTATTTTTAACGATCTGGAATAGCGCTAAGCGTAAGTCAGCTGCCTAACTGTCAGGCCAGGGAGGGCGTTATTTAAGACATTGATCAAGTGCCTGCCTACATCGGCAGTACGGCGATAATGTGAGACTCCAGCGCCCGTTCGGGCACGTCATCCTGAGAAACGGCAAAGCCACGCACGCTAACCCCTTTACGGTGTACGCGCTCTGCATCGTTGCTCAACAGCGGGTGCCAACCGGCGAGCTTTCTGCCCTCTTCAACCCGCCGATAAGCGCACGAGGCAGGCAGCCAGGTAAACTCTTTAACCAGCGCGGGGGTTAATTGGGTGCAGTCCGGTACGCTTTTAAAGCGATTCTCGTAATCACTGCACTGGCAGCTTTGAATATCCAAAAGCCGACAGGCAACGTTTAATACCGCAAGCTCCTGGGTTTCATCATCGTGCAGCTTTAACAGGCAGCACTGGCCACAGCCATCGCACAGCGCCTCCCACTCTTGTGGGGTTAGCTCTTCCAGCGTGTAACGCTCCCAAAAGCGCTCGCGCATTGTGGTTTCCATCATGACTCCTCTCTTTGCGACTTATCGCACTGGGCATTACGCCCTGAACTACTTAACGTGGCACTTAGCGCTGGCCATAAGCTCTGAAAATCTGCTTCCAATAAAGCGTAGTCGCGGTGCAACCATGGGATGAGCTCTGCCAACCGGTTAGGGCCTGAAAGCCGCCGACCAAGCCCCGCTACCGCATTACAGGTAAACTCAAAATCAGCGTAGTTTCTTAACCAGTCGTGTTCGACCAAATAGGGCACCATGGCCTCAAGGCGATTGGGCGCAGACCTTGCCGACAGCAGGTCATAACAGCGAGTCACAAGCTTTTGCTGCTCGTCACGCCCAGCTTTATCGCGTGCCAAAAAATGATCCCAAACGATATCCAGGGCAATGCCCGCATAGCGGCGCTTGCCTTGGGGCGCCCGCTGTTTGGCACCCAGCACGCTGGGGTGCTGATCCACCCAGGCATCAACCTTGCGGTGATGACGAATACCGTATGCCACGTCAGACGTCCAGGCGCTTAGATCACTGCCTTTGACGCCGTCGGCAACAAGATTTCCGTACAGGAAATCATCGTTGCCGCTTGATGCCAACCACGCATGGGCAAGAAAATTCACGGCAAACCGCTACTGCGCCGAGCCGCGCGCGCTCTGCTGCGCCCGATGCACGTCGAGTAGATAGTCCTCTTTAGCGGGCGGCATCTGCAGATAGAACCCCTGGGTCTCAATCGCGCTGATCACGTCTTCGGTGTTAACGCGTGCAAGCTTTTTATCCGCCGTTAAAATCATCGTTAATACCGCAATTGGCTTACCGAACGTTGCCATTAACGCTTCAGGTACGGGCTTTACCCCCTGGCGCTTATCAACGTATAGGTACATCTCTTCTTTACGCGAGCTTTTGAAAATCTCGCAAAGCAGCTTGTCACTCATTTTGACAACTCCTCAAGCGCTTGGCCCAACGCATCCGCCAGACACTCTCCCCGCCACCCTTCGGGTAGCAGCAGTGGCTGCCCAGCCATATCCTGCATTACCAGCGCTTCGATATCACGCCGACGCATCAGCATTTCTGAAGCCATTCCCAGCTCGCCCGCCTTGGCGTTAATAACACTTTTGAGCGCTTTGAAGCGCTGCTTAAACGCCGGCTGCATCGGGTCAGGCCAACGTTCTGGCAAGTCACTCTCTTCGCCGTGCTGCGCCTGTTTAACCAGCCCTAACAGCGTATCGCCCTCTTTCTTGACCAGCATCGGCTTAAAGCCTTCCACGTTGGCCAGGTCATAACGGCTTTTAGGCATCGCTTCAGCAGTCGCGAACAGGAGCTTGTCACTGATCAGCCAATTGCGCGGTAAGTTACGGCGTCGTGTCTCTCCTTCACGCCAGATGGTCATTAGGCGGTAAGCTTCCACCTGACGTGCATTCAGCCGCCACAGCTGACGGTTACGCATATACCACTGACCATCAGCCTCGACGCTGCGCCCCGCCTGATCTATCAAGCCAGTACACTCTTCACTCAACCAGCGGTAGCGCCCTAACTCTTCCAATCGCTCAGCCTGAAGCGCCCAGACTTGAAGCAGGTAGATAACGTCCAGCGCCGCGTACTCGCACTGTGCAGGCGTTAAAGGCCGCTCCAACCAGTTTGAACGCGTCTCCTCCTTGGGCAAAGTTTCGCCCATCCAGAATTCAACCAGCTTCTGGTACCCCATTGAAGGCATTTCGCCGAGAAATCCTTGAGCTACCTGGGTGTCGATCAGCGGCGTGGGCAATACACCTGCCCAGTGCTGGAATACTTCCAGATCTTCACTACAGGCATGCAGCAGCTTGATCGCACTGTTTTGCAGGAGCTTACGAAAAGCAGGCGTGCAGGGCGTCGCCAGCGGATCAATCAAATACGCAAGCTCACCGGCCGCAAACTGGATCAATGCCGGTACCGGGAAAAACGTATTTTCACGGAAAAACTCGGTATCCAGGGCGATAACAGTGGCATTGGCCACTTGCTCGCAAGCCGCATCAAGCGCCTCGGGGCTGTCAATCCATTGGTATAAGGGGGAGGCTAGAGAAGACAAAGCATACTTCCAGGTTGCTACAACCGCGATTGCGCTTGCAATGTGGGGTGGGGTTAATCACTGGTAAAAGGCTGACGCCCATTAAACGCTCGGCTTAGCGTACCGCCGTCGACGTATTCAAGCTCTCCCCCCATGGGAACACCATAGGCCAAACGTGAAAACCGCACACCGTAGTCAGACAGCTGGGCGGCGATATAGTGCGCCGTAGCCTCGCCTTCAACAGTCGGGTTGGTCGCCAGAACGATTTCTTCGATATGGCCTTCCGCCACCCGCGCTTCCAACTGCTCAAGGCCAATGGCGTCGGGGCCGATACCATCCAGCGGCGATAGATGACCATGCAGCACAAAATAACGCCCCTGAAAACCACCCGCTTCTTCGATCGCCAACTGGTCTGCTGGCGACTCAACCACACAAAGCAGTGCATCATCGCGACGCGGCGTTTCGCATATGGCGCAAATATCCGCTTCCGTCAGCGTACGGCAGCGTTGGCAATAACCGACTTCATCGATAGCCTTTTGGATGATCGATGAAAGCCGCTGACCACCTGCCCGTTCACGCTCAAGCAGATGCATTGCCATGCGCTGGGCCGTTTTAGGCCCAACGCCAGGCAACACACGAAACGCATCCATCAGCTGTTCAATAAGAGGAGAGAATCTCATTCTTTAGAACGGCATCTTAAAACCAGGCGGTAGGTTCAGGCCTGCCGTGGCTTCTTCCATTTTCGCTTTAGAGTTTGCTTCGACTTTACGTACCGCATCGTTGACAGCGGCTGCCAGCAGATCTTCCAGCAGCTCTTTATCTTCTTCCATGACGCTTGGGTCAATCGTCACCTGGCTTACGTCATGACGACCGTTCATGATAATTTTGACCATGCCTGCGCCTGCCTCGCCGTGTACTTCTGACTGGGCAACCTCTTCCTGGACGCGCTGCATTTTGTCCTGCATTTCTTGGGCTTGCTTCATCAAGTTGCCCATTCCACCTTTAAACATGGCGCGCTCTCCTAGCGGGTTAAATACTGACCTGTTAAAACAGGTATTGGATTAAATGCTAACGCTTTGCAGTCGCTGGCTTGACGGTCGATTCAATGAGCGTTGCGCCAAACGCCTGCTGTAATTTCTGTATATTGGGGTCGTGGTTCAAGAGATCAACGGCCTGCACATGCCGCTCTTGATTAAGCCGACCCTCACGCTGACGAGGCGTTTCGCTTTGCGTGGAAAGCTCCGCGACCACAAACACTATCCGACGCGGCATTCCCTGTTCGCTCAATGCCCGCTCAATACGCGTCTGATGAACCTCTGCCTGCATGGCTTCCTGGCTTGGATCCAGGCGCAGCGTCAGGGTTTTACCATCGTCGCTCTCTAAAAGGCAGTTGGCGGCAAGGCTACGCGTTAATCCGCCCAACCCCAGAGAATCAAAGCATAGCAGCCATTTCGCATGATCAAGTAACTGATCCGCTACGTCTGCAATCGACAGGGTCTGCTCTTCTGTCGGCGCAGGGGCTTTTACTTCTGACGCAGACACGGCTGGTGCGTCGACAGACTCCGACGCGGCTTCTTCAGGCTGCGGCGCTACCATCGCTTGTGATACGGGCTCAGGCTTAGGCTTAGGCTTAGGCTCAGGAGCTGGAGCTGGAGCTGGAGCTGGAGCTGGAACAGCGTCAGGCTCAAACGCAGATTCCTGCTCCATGGCTGCCGCCTGGGCGACGTCATCAAGTGACCAGGGCGGCGGCATTTGATTGTCAGCGTTAGACGCCGCAAGATCGGGCGGCTCGATGCGGCTCTCAGGCTCAGCGCTTGTCTCTTTCAAGCTTTCTTTCAAGCTCTCTTTCAAGTCGGCGCCTTCATCAGAGCCCGGCTGTTGAGTATGTTTTTTTTCGATATCAGCCGAGGCTGGGCTGGCACTGGCAGCGTCGGTGTTGCCGAAGTTGCCTGCATCAGGTGCCGCCTTTACATCCGGCTTAACCGGCGTTTCAGTTTCAGCTTTATGCTCCGCTTGAACGTTATTACTAGCGGGCAACGGAGCAGACGATTGGGCAGGCGTACTCGCTGGTGCAGAACCAGAACTTGTCGGCTCAGCGCGCAGCGGTAGCGGCGTGCGCGGCGGCTTGGGAACGCCTTGGGGCCGAAACGCCAGCATGCGCAACAGAGTCATTTCCAGCGCGCTGCGCAAATCGGGGGCGTGCACCATATCGCTTCGCCCCTGAATGCCAATCTGGTAGTAAAGCTGAATATCCTCAGCGGTAAAGCGGCTGGCCAGCTGTAAAATTGCTTCCCGGTCGCCGTGGCTGTTATCAACAGCGTCCGGCACCATTTGGGCGACAGCAAGCCGGTGCAAAATGGCCGAAAGCTCGTCCAGCACGGCGGCAAAGTCAGGGCCCTGCTCAGCAAGCTGGGCGACTTCGGCCAAGAGCTGCTGTACGTCCACATCGGCCAGCGCCCCCACCAAGGCTAAAATATGCCGGTGGTCGAGCGTACCCAGCATGGCCGCCACATCGACATGGCGCACGGCGCCCTGACCAAACGCAATCGCCTGGTCGGTCAAGCTCATGGCATCACGCATGGAGCCTTCAGCCGCCTTGCCTAATAGCCATAGCGCGCTTTCATCAAACGCCACGCCCTCTTCACCCAGCACATAGGTTAAGTGCTCGACAACGCGCTCGGGGGGCATATGTTTAAGCGTGAACTGCAGGCAGCGTGAAAGCACCGTTGCCGGGAGCTTTTGGGGGTCGGTAGTTGCTAATAAAAATTTAACGTGAGGCGGTGGCTCTTCCAGCGTTTTCAACAGCGCATTGAAACTACTGGTGGAGAGCATGTGCACCTCATCAATCAGGTACACCTTATAACGCCCTTGGGTAGGCGCGTACTGGACGTTATCCAGCAGCTCACGCGTATCTTCAACCTTGGTGCGTGAAGCTGCATCGACTTCGATCAGGTCGACAAAGCGCCCTTCATCAATCGCTTGGCAGCTATCGCATTGACCGCAAGGCGTTGAAGTAATGCCTTCATCACCACGCCCTTTGGCCGTGCAGTTCAAACACTTTGCCAATATACGGGCCAAGGTGGTTTTACCCACCCCACGGGTGCCAGTAAATAAATAGGCGTGATGAAGACGGCCTTGGTCAAGCGCATTGACCAAGGCACGCTGAACATGGGCCTGACCCACGAGCTCGTGGAATGTACGTGGCCGCCACTTACGGGCCAGAACCTGATAGCTCATTGAGCAATGTTTCCTTCGGCGGGCTGTCCTGATGGTGCATTAGTTCAATACAGCAGGTGCCACAATGCGTGATAAAACGCCATTCTAGCGGCTACGCCTCAGCCCGCCAACCGCCCGAGCAGGTAACCCGGGCATCGTCATCAGGCGTTCTGCTCGCCGCCTTCGACGTTAGCACGCTGCGCGGCGGCTTTAACCAGCGTTTCCAGCTCACCGCTTTGGTGCATTTCCATCACGATATCGCATCCTCCCACTAGCTCGCCTTCTACCCATAGCTGCGGAAAAGTAGGCCAATTGGCAATTTTGGGCAGCTCTGCTCGAATATCGGGGTTATCTAAGATATTAACGAAGGCAAAGCGCTCACCGCAGTTCATTAGCGCCTGAACGGTCTGAGCTGAAAACCCACACTGCGGCAGTTGGGGCGAGCCTTTCATATAAATCAAAATGGGATTTTCGCTAATTTGGCGCTGAATATTTTCGGCTGTTGTGCTCATGTGGATACTCCTTAAGTAAAGAACTAGCGCGACGCAGGTAAGTATACGCAAGAAATAAAACGCAGTTCATTCAGGCGTCTGTCACCTACCTTAATACCCGAGTGCGACACTCGGCTTTAATCTTTGGACGCCATTCTACGCGTGCCGTTCGCGTTGCGCATCCCCCGCTGCCTCGCTAGGATGGTGTTTTTGCGCGGAGAGAAGCAACCATGGCGACACGCCATTTCCTTACCCTACTGGATTTGACGCCCGGTGAACTGGATTATCTGATTCAGCGTGCTATTAAAATTAAAACCGACCTTAAAGCTAACGGACCGGTTTACACTCCACTGCCTAACCGTACGCTGGCGATGATTTTTGAGAAGTCATCCACGCGCACACGCGTCTCGTTTGAAACCGGCATGGCGCAATTTGGCGGACACGCGCTGTTTCTGTCTCCGCGTGATACTCAGTTGGGTCGCGGCGAACCTATCGAAGATACCGCGCGGGTACTTTCTGAGATGGTCGATGCCGTCATGATTCGCACCTTCTCTCACGCTGGGCTCGAAACATACGCCAGCGCCAGCAACGTTCCCGTTATCAACGCATTAAGCGATGATTACCACCCCTGCCAGCTGCTCGCCGACGTAATGACCTGGACCGAACTGCGCGGCAGCGTAAAAGGCCGCACGGCTGTCTGGATTGGCGATGGCAACAATATGTGCCACTCATGGATTAACGCGGCCCGCCAGTTTGATTTTAAGCTGCGCGTTTGCTGTCCGAAAGGCTATGAACCACGCGCAGACATTATGCAAGCGGCCGGAGATCACGTCACGCTGACGCACGACCCACAGGCTGCCGTTCAGGACGTTGACCTGGTTACCACGGATGTGTGGGCTTCCATGGGTCAGGAAGAAGAGCAAGCCAAGCGCGAAGCAGACTTCACTGGCTTCCAAGTAACGGAAGCCATGCTGGATCAGGCGAAAAGCGATGCGCTTTTCTTACACTGCCTGCCTGCTCACCGCGGTGAAGAAATCAGTCAAACGCTGCTTGAAGACCCGCGCGCCGTAGTATGGCAAGAAGCTGGAAACCGCCTACATGCTCAAAAAGCGCTGATCGAGTTTCTACTGCTGGGCCGCATCGACAGCTAAGTCTTTTTATTGGCTAGCCGCTGCACACACTATGCTAGCGGCTAATCAAAACGACTTATGGCATGAACTTATAAATTCATGTCATTAATTGGGCATATACAAAAAGCCTCGCTATGAATAGCGAGGCTTTTTGATTGTATCTTGGTGGAGCCTAGCGGGATCGAACCGCTGACCTCAACACTGCCAGTGTTGCGCTCTCCCAGCTGAGCTAAGGCCCCTTCAACCATCCTGGCGGACAGCGAGCGAATACTATTATGAAATTAGATCGAGGTCAATCCTCCGTTCAATTAAGTCCTTACTAATTCTCCTTTATACTTAGCTGTGGCACTCTATGGGTCAGCGTCAAAGGCCATCGCCTGAGCCCACTATGTTTTCATGCAGGAGCTAGCCCCTTGATCAACGTTCTAATAGCCGATGATCACCACCTGGTGAGAACCAGTATTGCTCACCTGCTAAACGAAGAAAGTGATATTAAAATTATAGGCGAGGTCGACGATGGCGAAAGCGCAGTCACTCAGTGCCGCCATTTGAAACCGGACATAGTGCTAATGGATATACGCATGCCCGGAATAGGGGGACTTGAAGCCACGCGCCGCATTCATCGCACAATGGAAGATGTCAAGGTACTGATCTTAACCGCGCATATGGAAGATAGCGTGCTACGACGCATGCTTGAAGCCGGTGCTTCAGGCTTCTTGAGCAAGGGCGCTGATGCAGCGGAAATGACTGATGCGATCCGCCAGGTTTTCCATGGCCGTCGCTACGTCAGCCAGGAAATTGCTCAACGCCTGGCACTGGCGCACTTTACCAACGAAGACAATCCGTTTAGTCATCTGTCGCATCGTGAGCTGCAAATTGCCTTGATGATCGTCAACTGTCAGCGTGTGCAGGACATTTCTGATCGCCTGCATTTAAGCCCTAAGACGGTTAATACGTATCGCTACCGGTTGTTTGATAAACTACAGGTAGCCACTGATGTGGAGCTAACCCATTTAGCACTGCGCCACGGTTTAGTGGAAGGCTTTGACGGCAGCCAGGGATAAACCTAACATCCTTAGCCACTTCTCGGCGCTCGATACGGTGCAATGACATTTAACGCAAAGCAGTTTTTAAGCTCGGTAAGCACCTCGCCCGGCGTTTACCGAATGCTTGATGAAAGCGGCAACACTCTTTATGTAGGCAAAGCGAAACGCTTAAAAGCACGCCTTGCCAGCTATTTTCGTGGCCAGTTAAACACCAAGACACAGGCAATGGTCGCGCGGATTGCGGATGTACAGATCACCGTAACCCGCAGCGAAACCGAGGCCCTGCTGCTTGAGCAAACGCTTATCAAGGAGCTGCGCCCGCCCTACAATATTTTATTGCGGGACGACAAATCCTACCCATTTGTTTTCGTGACCGACCGCCACGCCTACCCCAAGCTTGAATATAAACGCGCACGCCAGCGTCGCGATGATGGTCGCTACCTGGGGCCATACCCCAGCAGTGGCGCGGTGCGCGAAAGCCTTTCGCTAATGCAAAAAATCTTCCGTATCCGCAACTGCGAAGATAGCGTGTTTGCGCACCGCTCACGGCCGTGTTTGCAGCACCAGATTCAGCGCTGTAGCGCTCCCTGTGTCGACTATATCGCCGAAGAGGATTACCGGCGCGATGTCGAGCATGCCATCATGTGCCTGGAAGGCAAAAGCGAGCATGTCACCCAAGCGCTCACCCAGGCGATGGAAGCGGCCAGCCAAGCGCTGGATTTTGAAGAGGCGGCCCGTTTTCGCGACCAGATACAGCAGTTGCGTCAGCTACAGCAGCGCCAGTTTGTCGATAATGAGAGCGGCGATGCGGACATTTTCGCCCTTGCCCAACGCCCTGGCGCCATGGGCGTTTCCGTATTAAGCGTTCGAGATGGCCGCATGCTGGGTGCTCGTCACCATGCACCTAAGAATGGTCTGGATCTTACCCCGGAAGCCCTACTGACCGACGTCGTCAGCCAGTACTATTTTGGCCAGCCGCATAATGTTCCCAGTGAAGTCATTACCAGCCACACCCTGGACGATAGCGAGCTGATTGCTGACGCTTTGACCGAACAGGCAGGCAAACGTATTCGCGTTACAAGCCAGGTGCGCGGACATCGCGCCCAATGGCAGCAGCTCGCCATGACCAATGCCGAACAGCAACTGGCATCTCAGTTGGCAAACCACACCCAACTGACCCAGCGCTTTGCTGCCCTTCAAAAAGCCTTGAAGCTTGAATCAATGCCCGAGCGACTTGAGTGCTTCGATATCAGCCATAGTCAGGGCGAAGCCACCGTGGCCTCCTGCGTGGTGTTCGATCATCAGGGCCCGCGCAAGAGCGACTATCGCCATTTTCGTATTGAAGGGGTGGCGGCTGGCGATGATTATGCCGCCATGCAACAGGCGCTTACCCGCCGCTTGAAACGTGTTCAGAGCGGCGAAGCCATAGCCCCGGATATTTTAATTGTCGATGGTGGTAAAGGTCAGCTCAACATGGCTCGCGAGGTACTTAATGAGCTCGCTATCAGCAATATTATTTTGTTAGGCGTGGCCAAAGGCACAACGCGTAAAGCGGGACTTGAAACACTGTTTCTGGAAACATCGGATAACCCTCTGCCGCTGGATCCCGCATCCCCAGCCCTGCACCTCATTCAGCATATTCGCGATGAATCACACCGTTTCGCCATTGCAGGACACCGCGCCCAGCGCGATAAAGCCAGGCGTACTTCTACCCTGCAGGACATTCCCGGCATCGGCCCTAAACGGCGCCGTGAACTGCTGCGCTTCTTCGGCGGGTTACAGGGCGTCCAGAAGGCCAGCCGTGCCGAGCTATCGCGTGTTCCAGGGATCAGCGCCGCGCTGGCAGAGAGTATTTATCTGGCCCTTAACGGATAAACCCGCTTTGGGCATAGATGCTGCTCGCCAAGGGGGATAGAATGTCCCTACCCTACATTTCGAATTTAATGACTCTCCGGTAAGGATCGCCGCCCGCGATGAATATTCCCAACATACTTACACTGGCAAGAGTTGCCTTTATTCCACTCTTAGTGGTGCTGTTCTACCTGCCGTACAACTGGAGTATGCCACTTGCTGCGGGCCTGTTTGCAGCGGCTTCAGTGACCGACTGGCTGGACGGCTACCTGGCCCGTCGCTGGAATCAGTCAACGCCCTTTGGGGCTTTTCTAGACCCAGTGGCCGATAAATTGATGGTGGTGGTGGCGCTTGCGCTCCTGATTGAACGCTACGATACACTCATCCTGACCTTACCTGCGCTCGTCATCATTGGCCGTGAAATCGTTATATCCGCCCTACGCGAGTGGATGGCAGAAATGGGTAAGCGCGGCCTAGTGGCGGTTTCCTGGGTCGGCAAGCTTAAAACCACGCTACAGATGGTGGCCCTGCTGATTCTTCTGGCGCTGCCACCCGCGCATGAAATCGCCCTGCTGGGTGTAGTAGTGCTGTACGTCGCTGCGGCCATGACGCTTTGGTCAATGATTCAATATCTCAAAGCTGCCTGGCCTCATCTTAGCCGCTCCATGTAAGCAGTTGATTACTCGGGCGTGATGTTTAAGACATTGTTGATTGACAAGCTCGCAACGATGCGTATAATTCGCCCTCGAGTCGAGCGGGAATAGCTCAGTGGTAGAGCATCGCCTTGCCAAGGCGAGGGTCGAGAGTTCGAATCTCTTTTCCCGCTCCAACTTGGATAGTGCGGTAAGCAGGTAGGGTCGAAAGCTGAGGCGTCAGTCCGATGGAGCGCCAGCCCGGTCAAATCTCTTTTCCCACTCCATCGACTTTTTAGGCTGGATGGCAGAGTGGTTATGCAGCGGACTGCAACTCCGTGTACGCCGGTTCGATTCCGACTCCAGCCTCCACTTTTGTGTTAAGTGCAAGATGCACCCACTGCACTGCCCGGATGGCGAAATTGGTAGACGCAAGAGACTTAAAATCTCTCGGAGGTAACTCCGTGCCGGTTCAAGTCCGGCTCCGGGCACCATTGCTTATATATCCCCAATGAATTTATTGTCTGCGAGATCACTTAGATCGGCGCGGATTTTTTTGCGTCTATACATCGTCAACGGCTAATGGCCACGCTATGATGCCTGCCTTTATGCTGCACAGCATTAGATAAAGAATAAGGAGCGGGCCGCATGAGCACGCCAACAACCAATGTATTAATTATTGGCGGCGGTGTCGCAGGATTAACCCTCGCCCTGGAAGTCGCCAATCACTTATCAGTCACCTTGGTAAACCCAGCCCACGGCGATAAAGGTGCAAGCCGCTGGGCTCAAGGTGGCATTGCCGCAGTACTCTCGCCCGATGATGACGTACAAGCGCATATACACGATACACTGGTAGCCGGTGATGGCCTATGCGATGAACAGGCCGTTCGCTTTACCGTTACCCATGGCCCTGCCGCTATCCAATGGCTGATTAATGGCGGCGTACCGTTTACGCCAGACCCTGACCCCAATGCTCGCTACCCGTATCACCTGACCCGTGAAGGCGGCCATAACGCACGGCGTATTATTCATGCCAATGACGCTACCGGACGCGCGGTGGTGGATACGCTACTACAAAAAACCATAGCACACCCCAATATTACCCAGCGCCGCGATGTGACTATTTTAGGGTTATTACAAAATAATCAGGGGCACTGCGTAGGTGCCTACGGGGTTGATGACCATCATCAGTATCAAACGCTAACGGCGCATTACACGGTGCTAGCCACCGGCGGTGCCAGTGGGCTTTACCGGCATACTACGACACCCACCCCCAGTAGCGGCGAAGGCATGGTAATGGCGGCCGAACTTGGCGCCGACCTGATGAATCTAGAGTTTCAGCAGTTTCATCCGACAAGCCTTTACGACCCAGATGGTCCGGCTTTTTTGATCAGCGAAGCGGTACGCGGTGAAGGCGGTTACTTAATCAATGAAGCTGGCGAACGATTTATGCCTGCTTTAGATGAGCGCGCAGAGCTGGCCCCTCGCGATGTGGTCGCGCGCGCGATCGACACCCAGATTCAGCAAGGCACTCAAGGTCATGTATGGTTGGATATTCGCCATCTGGGAGAAAAAGCCATCCTTCATCACTTTCCTACCATTCTTGCCCACTGCGCCTCACGAGGCATTGATATCACGCAGCAACCGATTCCGGTAGTACCCGCCGCACACTATAGCTGCGGAGGAGTGGTAACGAATTGCGATGGGGCAACCAGCGTATCGGGGCTTTACGCCGTGGGAGAAATTGCCTGCACCGGCCTGCATGGCGCAAACCGTATGGCGAGCAACTCACTGCTAGAATGCTTGGTATATGCACGCAGCTGTGCAGGCGCTCTGCGGCAACTAAGCTTTGATACATGGCAAGCACCGGCTTTTGCCCCTGCAGAACCGCCTACTCGCCCGCTAACCGCTGAGGAACAGCGCCTTTTAACTCAATGGCGTCACGAGCTACGTGCCACGATGAGCCAGTACGTCTCGATTGTACGCAGCAATGCCGGATTAAGCACTGCCCACGAGCAGCTCACCTTGCTATCGATGCGGCTGGAAAACCTTGAGAAGGGACAGCGGCCGAGACGAGCGGAATGTGTATCGCTGCGCCACGCCCTTACGCTGGCACAACTAACCGTGATCGCTGCTCTAAGACGGCATGAATCACGCGGTCTGCACTACTCAACCGACTGGCCGGCGCAGCACCCTACCCCTACGCCCTCACGTTTGACTCTGGCGGACTTAGCGACCCGCACGGTGGCATAAACGGCGAAGCATTCGATGACTGTGGCGCGGCAAACTATCCGGCCACAGCCAAACTCGCTCAGGGCCAACCCATAAGCCGATCAGCCAAGGCCCAAGGTAATCGCAGCGCACTACCAGCTCCTCACTTAACTCGCCATAAGGCCGCTGCCAGTGGCCGTATAAGTGATCATCACGCCTGGCCAGATAAAGCATACCGCTTGCCTGAGCATAAAATGCGCGCCAAAGTAAAAAGCCCGCCAGAAGGGTAACGCTACTGCTTATCCATACACCCAGCCACCATCCCCTCAACGCACAGTAACAGAGCACACAGAGCCCAAGCGCCAGGCCAAACTGGAGTAACGCGGCAATTTTAGAGGGTGCGATAGGCAGAGTTATCGGTGTTTTCTGCATGTTCAACGATCATTTTCACAAGGCGCCGTAAAGCTGGGTCTTCCGGCCATTCACGGTGCATTAGCCAAACAAACAGATCTTGATCTTCTTCTGCGATTAGCCGCTCATAGGTAAGCCGATCATCTTCGCTAAGTGTATCAAAGCATTTTTCTAAAAACGGGATCAATAAGAGATCCAGTTCCCACATGCCGCGGCGTGAATGCCAGTATAGCCGTTTGCGCGTTATGGCTGCTGGGGATGCATCGTCGTTCAAGGTCAGCCTCTTTGATTGGTATAAATGAAACGCCAGTATACCTAAGCTAAAGGGTCGCGCCAGCGCCAAGCTTCGCCTATGCTGTTATTCAATCTAGTACCTTGTTTTATCTGAATTGTTTAATATCGATTTGCACAGTATGCTGAATCTGAGGTTATCGAGGTTAGTAGCCATCTACAGCCTTCACCGTTTGCAGGGAGCCAACCGATGACAAAATCTGAACTAATCGAACAAATCGCGATGCGTCAACCGGAGCTATCCGCCAAAGAGGTAGAAACGGCGGTCAGAATCATCCTGGATGACATGACCGATGCGCTTTCAAGTGGCGGACGTGTAGAGATACGTGGCTTTGGGAGTTTCTCACTCCATTTCCGCGAGCCACGCACCGGCCGTAACCCTAAAACCGGTGATCCAGTTGATCTAGACGGCAAATATGTACCCCACTTCAAGCCAGGCAAAGAGCTACGTGAGCAGGTGGATGCCAGCCGGGCATTAGGTTACTAACGCGAAGCATGGACTGCCCATGAAAAGACAATCTGTGTCTGTGGGATGACGTCGCGCCAAGACTCATACACAATAGGGCTATTCTGCGAACGTCACTGACTAGGAAACTCTCATGCGTTGGATTAAAGGGCTGATTCTTGCCATTATTTTGCTGGTGGTGCTACTGGTAGGCATTTTGTTTGCCGTCAACAACCAGCAAACGACTGCCTTGAATCTAATCTGGGTTGAATTACCGCCCGTCTCGCTCTCTGTGTGGTTGCTTGCAACCTTAACGTTTGGTGTGATCATCGGCATGTTAGCCATGATGGGCGTGTACGTACGGCTAAAAGCCAAGCTTGCACGTAGTGAGCGTCACAACAAACAGCAGCGCAAAGAGCTTGATCGTTTACGCACTCAGGAGTTCAAGGAAATAGCGTAAATGCATGATTTCATGCTGCTGGGGTTGCTGTTGGCAGCGATTGCTATCGGTTTTGGGCTGGGCATTCGCCACACCACCCGCCGCCGCCATCAAACGCCAGCAGCCCCCTCCTCGAACCTATCACGCGAATATTTTGTCGGTTTAAACTACCTGCTTAACGAGCAGCCTGATGAAGCCATCAATACGTTTATCAACGCTCTCGACGTTAATAGCGATACCGTGGATACGCATATTGCGCTGGGCAAGCTTTTCCGTACCCGCGGAGAGGCCGACAAAGCGGTCAGTATTCACCAAAACCTATTGGCCCGTCCGGCACTATCTCGCAGCACTAATGAGCATATTCAACTTGAACTTGCCCGTGACTTTATTGCCTTGGGCGTGCATGACCGTGCCCAGCGCCTGCTGCGCTCATTGCTTGAGCAGTCATCAGATGACACTTATCGCTATGCGGCTAAACAGCTTCTGGTCGATTTGCTGGAGCGCGAAAAGGAGTGGCAAAACGCTTTTGATGTGATCCAGCCCATTCTAAAGCAGCACCCGGGCATGCGGCGTCCTGCATCACACTGGCTTTGCGAACTTGCACAGGAAGAAATTGAGCAGTCCAGCCGCGCGTTAGCCAAAAAACATCTCAAAAAAGCGTTACTGCTTGATGAGCGCTGCATTCGTGCCACGCTACTCCTAGCAGACCTTGAGATGGATAACGGCCATTATGGGCGTGCAATAGAGCGTCTGGACCATATTCCTCAGCAAGACGCTGCCCATATTCCGACCATGCTGCCTGCTCTTCAGCGGGCGTATGTCCGCAACGATGATATCGCCGGCCTTGAAAAACACTTATACCGTCTGCTGGGTCAAGCCCCCTACACCAGCGTCATAATCATGCTGGGTGAACTTATCCATCAACGCGACGGCGTGGACAGCGCCATCGAGCGGACCGGCGAATGGCTGCGTGATGCGCCAAGCTTAGGTGGGCTGGATTACTTGTTAGATCTTTACCTTGAAAGCCAGCGGCTAAGCGGAAGAACCTCACCTGACTCGCGTCTGCTGCTGCTTAAATATCACACGGACGCCCTGCTAAAAGATCGTCCGCGCCATCAATGCAGGCGCTGTGGCTTTGCCAGCGACGCGCTTTCCTGGCAGTGCCCCAGCTGCCGTCGCTGGGGCACTATCAAGCCGATTACCGGTGTTGAAGGCGAGTAAGGGCTACTGAAGCTCGGCTTCTATAGCCGCCAGGGCTGCCATTGGGTCAGATGCCTGGGTGACTGGGCGTCCAATAACTAAGTGCGTGCTGCCTGCCTGCATGGCTTCACTGGGCGTCATGATGCGCTGCTGATCGTTGGCTGCGGCAAAGCTTGGCCGAATGCCTGGCGTGACTTTCAAAAATGATTCCCCGCAAAGCTCCTTCAGGCGCGAAGCCTCCTGTGCTGAGCACACTACTCCCTGCAAACCACTTTGCTGTGTCAAACGCGCCAAGCGCTCAACCTGCGCTGCCGGTGAACCGCTTAAGCCGATCTCCTGTAAATCACTCTCTTGCTGGCTGGTCAACACGGTAACCGCAATAAGATGGGTTTTAAAACCATGCTGAGTAAGCCGTTCTGCCGCGGCCTCCATCATTTTCCGACCGCCGCTGGCATGCACGTTAACCATCCAGACACCCTGCTCTGCCGCGGCCTGAACCGCACCCGCCACGGTATTGGGAATATCGTGAAATTTAAGATCCAGAAACACGTCGAAGCCACGCCCATGCAGCGCCTCAAGTACCGCCGGGCCGCTGCGGGTGAATAGTTCTTTGCCGACTTTCAAGCGGCACCGCTTGGGGTCAAGCTGGTCGGCCATACAAAGGGCGGCATCCAGGGAGGGATAATCAAGCGCGATAATCAACGGGGACTCAGACACAACATTACTCCAGACACATTTTCTTACATTATACCAGCCACACAAACGCTGCTTGTAAGCTATTTACTACATTTAGGCTAGTCAAAATCTTACAAACAGTGTCGTACATTGCTTACATCAAGACACCCCCTAACGCGATAGGTTAGTGAAGGCGCATCGCTAAAACATCGCTAAAAACAATGTTCGGCTTTGCTATACATCTTATATAAATCAAGGGACATTTCACTTAATGAATATGACATTGAAAAGCCTGTTAACCGCCGCAGCACTTAGCCTGAGTTTAAGTTTCGCGGGTACAGCACTGGCTCAGTCAGTTGCGCCCATTAACGTTAATTCCGCTAATGCCGAACTGCTCGCAGAGCTTCCCGGCATTGGCCCAAGCAGGGCCGAAGCAATCATTAAAGAGCGTGAGGCGAACGGTGAGTTTGAAAGTATTGATGACCTCACCCGGGTTAGCGGCCTCGGTGAAGCCACAGTAGACCGAATGCGTGACCAAATCACTTTAGACGAATAATAAATCCGAGTGACCAGAACAGCCCGGTAGCGCTTAGCCGCACCGGGTGTTTTTTTATGATGGATCATCCGCCACGTGGCGCTTTAAATCATCCAAAGTGTCATAAACCGATCCACCGACGTCGCTTCAAGCGCCTCCTGATCGTCACACAGACGACTGATTTTTTCGCAGAGAGAGGCTGGGAATCGTGTGGCTAAATGCCGCTCAAATTTCTCGACCAAGAGTGGCATTCCTTCTTCACGACGGCGCTGATGCCCTATCGGATACTCCACTGCGACCTTGTCGGTGGCGCTGCCATTACTGAAAAATACCTGTACGGCATTCGCGATAGAGCGCTTTTGCGGGTCGTGGTAAGCCGCTGAATAGTCGCTATCCTCCCCGACCACCATTTTGTCGCGCAGTACATCAATTAGCGGATGAGCCGCATGAAAGCTGTCTTCATAATGTTCAGCGGTCAGCGTACCGAAAATAAGTGGTACGGCCGTCATGTACTGCAGGCAGTGATCGCGGTCAGCGGGGTTAGCCAACGGCCCGGTTTTGGAAATTATCCGAAGCGCTGAGTCATGCGTGGTAACCACGATGCGCTCAATTTCAGCCAAGCGGTCTTTTACCTGAGCGTGTAAAAGCACGGCCGCTTCGCAGGCAGTTTGGGCATGAAACTCGGCCGGGAAAGCGATTTTGAATAAAATATTTTCCATCACATAGCACCCAAACTCACGCTGAAAACGCAGGTGCCGCTCTGCTTCAGGTTTAAGGCTCAGGTCTTTATTGCTATGACTAAAGGACACATCGTAAAACCCCCATTGCGGGGCGCTGAGCGCGCTGGGGATGCCCATCTCACCGCGCAACGCCATATCCGCCAGGCGAACGGCCCGGGAAGTGGCATCGCCAGCCGCCCAGCTTTTGCGTGACCCGGCATTCGGCGCATGCCGGTAGGTGCGCAGGCTCTGTCCGTCTACCCACGCATGGGAAAGCGCGGCCAGCAGCTGCTCACGCGTGGCGCCCATTAGCTTGGCAACTACCGCCGTTGAAGCCACTTTCACCAACAGCACATGATCCAGCCCTACCCTGTTGAAGCTGTTTTCCAGGGCCAGCACCCCCTGAATTTCATGCGCCATGATCATGGCGTTCAACACCTCACGCATCGTCAGAGGGACGTCCCCTTGGGCAACCCGCTTTTGCGACAGATGATCGGCAACCGCCAAAATACCGCCCAGGTTGTCAGAAGGGTGCCCCCATTCGGCGGCAAGCCAGGTATCGTTATAATCCAGCCAGCGGACAGTTGCGCCGATATCCCAGGCGGCTTTTACCGGGTCAAGGCGTAGTGAAGTGCCCGGCACACGCGCCCCAAATGGCACCTGGGTGCCTTCCACCAGCGGGCCGAGATGTTTGGTGCATTCTGGAAAACGCAGGGCTAGAAGTCCGCAGCCCAGCGTATCCATCAGGCAGTAGCGGGCCGTGGACAGTGCCGCCTGCGAGGGCGTATCAAAGCTCAGCACATAGTCAGCGATTAGCTGTAGCTCATCATCGTATTCTGGCCGCTCGTTTATCTCTGCTGTGACGTTCATGGAGTCGCCTCCCGATCAATGCATTGGATTAGAAGCTGTCGCCCGGCACGCGCACCGTACCCTCCATCAGTACACGTGCGCTGCGGCTCATAATGGCCTGATCAATCTGCCAACGCCCGTCAATCAGATTGGCCTCAGCGCCCACACGCAAGCTGCCCGAAGGATGGCCAAACGTGACCGACTGACGCTTGCCGCCCCCGGCCGTCAAGTTAACCAGCGTGCCTTCAATGGCCGCGGCGGCGGCAATGGCTACGGCGGCGGTGCCCATCATGGCGTGATGCAATTTACCCATGGAAAGCGCCCGCACCACCAGATCGATATCGTCAGCGTTAACGGCCTGACCGCTCGATGCGACGTAATCAACCGGCGGCCCAACAAACGCTACCTTGGGCGTATGCTGGCGGCTGGCGGCTTCGCTGATATCACTGATCAGCCCCATACGCACAGCGCCATGGACACGAATCGTCTCAAACATGCTTAGTGCTTGGCTGTCGCCATTGATGGCTTCCTGTAGCTCGGTACCGCGATAACCAATATCGGCGGCATTAATAAATACCGTGGGGATACCAGCATTGATAAGCGTCGCTTTCAGAATACCCACGCCCGGCACATCGAGGTCATCCATCAGGTTGCCGGTGGGGAAAATCGCCCCCTCGCCGTCAGCCGGGTCCATAAAGGCCACAGGAATTTCGGCGGCGGGAAAGGTCACGCCATCCAGCTCGAAATCACCAGTCTCCTGAACCTCCCCATTCACGATAGGCACCTGCGATACGATGGTTTTCTGGATATTTACCTGCCAGATTCTCACCTCGACCACACCGTTTTCAGGCACGCGTGCCGGATCAACCAAGCCATTCGCTATGGCAAATGGGCCCACCGCCGCCGAAAGATTGCCGCAGTTGCCGCTCCAATCCACGTAGGGCTTATCGATAGACACTTGGCCAAACACATAGTCCACATCGTGATCAGGCGAGTGGCTTTTGGAAAGAATGACCGTTTTACTGGTGCTTGAGGTCGCGCCGCCCATACCGTCAATCTGTTTTTCGTAAGGGTCGGGGCTTCCAATCACACGCTGCAGCAGCTTGTCTCGCGCCTCGCCCGGCATCTGAGCGGCCTGGGGTAAATCGCTTAATTTAAAAAACACGCCTTTGCTGGTGCCGCCACGCATATAGGTAGCGGGAATTTTTATTTGCGGCACATGGCGTACGTTGACTACATCGGTCATCCTGTTTACTCCAAAAAATAACCCGGCACTTAGGCAGCCGTTGACTCGAGAAAGTCCTGAGCAAAGCGCTGCAGCACACCACCGGCGGCGTAAATTGATACTTCCTCAGCGGTATCCAGGCGGCACTTGACCGCTACGCGCTCACTGCCCCCGCTTTGGCGATGGATCACCAGCGTCAGCATCGCGCCCGGCGAGACAGCCCCCTCAACATCAAAGGTTTCGGTGCCATCCAAGCCTAGTGTCGTGCGCGTGGTTCCCGGCTCAAACTCCAGCGGCATTACGCCCATGCCAATCAAGTTAGTGCGATGAATGCGCTCAAAACCTTCCGCCGCAATGGCTTCCACACCAGCAAGCGCCACGCCTTTGGCAGCCCAGTCCCGCGAGGACCCCTGACCATAATCGGCGCCAGCAATAATGATTAGCGGCTGCTTACGCGCCATGTAGGTTTCGATAGCTTCCCACATGCGGGTCACTTCACCTTCAGGCTCGACCCGTGCCAGAGACCCCTGTTTTACATTGCCATCGGCATCGCGAACCATTTCGTTAAACAGCTTGGGATTGGCGAAGGTCGCGCGCTGAGCGGTGAGATGGTCCCCGCGGTGAGTCGCGTAGGAGTTGAAGTCCTCCTCCGGCAGGCCCATTTTCGCCAGGTACTCACCCGCCGCGCTATTAAGCTGAATGGCGTTGGAAGGCGATAGGTGATCGGTGGTGATATTGTCCGGCAAGATTGCCAGCGGCCGCATGCCTTTCAAGGTACGCTCTTTCGCCATATTGCCCTCCCAGTAAGGTGGGCGACGAATGTAGGTACTCTGGGGGCGCCAGTCGTATAGCGGATTAACCTGAGCACGCGCGCTTTTATCAATATCGAACATGGGGATATAGGTCTGGCGGAACTGCTCGGGCTTCACCGATGCTTTTACAATGGCGTCGATCTCTTCATCCGCTGGCCAGATATCTTTCAAGGTAACGGGATTTCCCGCCTGGTCGATGCCCAGCACGTCTTTTTCAATATCAAAGCGGATAGTGCCTGCAATGGCGTAAGCAACCACTAAAGGCGGCGAAGCCAAAAAGGCCTGCTGGGCATAGGGGTGAATCCGCCCGTCAAAGTTGCGGTTACCGGAAAGCACCGCCGTGGCGTAAAGGTCTCGGTCAATGATTTCCTGCTGAATAACAGGGTCCAGCGCGCCAGACATGCCGTTACAGGTGGTGCAGGCATAGGCCACTACGCCAAATCCCAGGTTCTCCAGCTCATTCATCAAGCCGGCTTCTTCCAGGTACATCTTGACCGTTTTCGAACCGGGCGCCAGGGATGACTTTACCCAGGGTTTACGCAACAGGCCGAGCCGGTTGGCGTTGCGCGCGATTAACCCAGCCGCCACCATATTACGCGGGTTAGAGGTATTGGTGCAGCTCGTGATGGCGGCGATAATAACCGCACCATCAGGCATTTTACCGGCTTTCTCTTCTTCGCGAGCAGCCTCAAGCCCTACCGCAATACCGCGCTGAGCCAGCTCGGAGGTCGGCAGGTGCGCATGTGGGTTGGAAGGCCCTGCCAACGTCCGCGCAACCGATGAAAGATCAAAGCTCAGCACCCGCTCATACTCAACCTGCGTCAGGCTGTCCGCCCAAAGGCCGGTGTGCTTGGCATAGGTTTCGACCAGCGCCACCTGCTCATCTTCACGACCGGTAAGCTTCAGGTAATCGATGGTTTGACTGTCGATATAGAACATCGCCGCCGTGGCACCGTACTCGGGCGTCATGTTTGAAATCGTGGCACGGTCGCCGACCGTCAGCGCATCGGCGCCTTCGCCATAAAATTCCAGATAGGCACCGACCACGCGCTCTTTACGCAGAAACTCGGTGATCGCCAGCACCATATCGGTACCCGTGATACCCGGCTGCAGCTTGCCGGTCAGCTCTACACCGACGATATCCGGCAAGCGCATCATGGAAGCGCGCCCAAGCATGACGCTCTCAGCCTCCAGGCCACCCACGCCGACTGAAATAACCCCGAGCGCGTCCACCATGGGGGTATGGCTATCGGTGCCCACGCAGGTATCAGGATAAGCAATGCCGTCCCGGTTCTGCACTACCGGCGACATTTTCTCCAGATTGATCTGGTGCATGATGCCATTGCCAGGCGGGATAACATCAACGTTTTCAAAAGCCGTTTTGGTCCAGTTAATAAAGTGGAAGCGGTCATCATTGCGCCGGTCTTCAATGGCGCGGTTTTTCTCAAAGGCCCCCTCTTCAAAGCCCGGATGCTCTACTGCCAACGAATGATCGACAATCAGCTGAGTGGGCACAACGGGGTTAACCTTGGCCGGGTCACCGCCCTTTTCGGCGATGGCATCGCGCAGCCCGGCCAAATCAACCAGTGCCGTCTGGCCTAGAATATCGTGGCATACCACGCGTGCCGGGTACCACGGAAAATCAAGATCGCGCCGGCGCTCGATAAGCTGCTTAAGCGCGTCCGTCAGCAGCGCAGGATCACAGCGGCGTACCAATTGCTCTGCCAGCACGCGTGACGTGTAAGGGAGTGTGGCGTAGGCCCCTGGCTGAATATCCTCAACGGCTTGGCGCGCATTAAAGTAATCAAGCTCGGTGCCTGGCAGTGGTTGACGATATTGGCTATTCATAGCAAGCAAACTCATGAAAAGGGAGCTAAAAAAACGCCCGGCACGCAAGCTGCCGGGCTGCACGCTGATTAATCACGCGCCTCAATGGGGACCCATTCGCTTTTTTCAGGACCGATGTAGTCGGCGCTGGGACGGATAATCCGATTATTGGCCCGCTGCTCAAACACATGGGCAGCCCACCCGGTGAGCCGAGACATTACGAAAATCGGCGTGAACAGCTTGGTGGGGATATCCATAAAGTAATAGGCGCTGGCATGGAAAAAGTCTGCGTTGCAGAACAGCTTTTTCTCGCGCCACATCACTTCTTCGACCTTTTCAGATACGGGATAAAGCACCGTATCGCCTACATCGTCGGCCAGCTTTTTAGACCAGTGCTTGATAATCTCATTACGCGGATCAGACTCGCGATAGATCGCGTGGCCAAAGCCCATGATTTTGTCTTTGCGCTCAAGCATACCCATGATCTTGCTCTCGGCTTCTTCAGGCGATTGCCAATCCTCGATCATCGCCATTGCCGCTTCGTTCGCGCCACCATGCAATGGCCCGCGCAAAGAGCCGATAGCCCCGGTAACGCACGAATGCATATCCGAAAGCGTGGAGGCACACACCCGGGCGGTAAAGGTAGAGGCGTTAAACTCATGCTCGGCATACAGAATAAGCGAAACGTTCATGACCCGTGCATGCAGTTCGGAGGCCGGCTCGCCGCGCAGCATGTTAAGGAAATGACCACCTACCGAGTTATCGTCGGTTTGAGTATCGATACGCACGCCGTCGTGAGAGAAACGGTACCAGTAGCAGATAATCGACGGCAAGACGGCCAAAAGACGATCGGCAACGTCCTGCTGCTCGTCAAAACTCTCTTCGGTTTCAAGATTGCCCAGCATGGACGTGCCAGTCCGCATGACATCCATCGGGTGGGCGTCTTTAGGGATCTGCTCCAGCACAGTTTTGAGTGCCTCAGGCAGCCCACGCAGGCTTTTTAGCTTGCGGATGTAATGATCCAGCTCTGACTGATTGGGCAGCTTTCCTTTTAAGAGCAGGTAGGCGACTTCTTCAAATTTAGCCTTTTCGGCAAGCTCTTTGATATCAAATCCACGGTAAGTCAAACCTGAACCGGTTTTACCTACTGTACATAGCGCGGTGGTACCGGCGCTTTGGCCACGCAGTCCTGCACCTGTCACGGGTTTATCAGCCATGGTGTGTCTCCTGTCGCTACTTTTATTTTAAGTATGTATTAACGTCTGTAATCAAATAGCAGTTTGGTTACTGGTCGCTGCCTCGCTCGGCAAACAAAGCGTCCAGCTTCTGCTCGAAATCGTGGTAGTTAAGAAAATCGTAAAGTTCATCGCGTGTTTGCATGGTACTGACTACGTCTTTTTGATGACCGTTATCCAGTATGCTCTGGTAAACGTTTAGCGCTGCTGCATTCATGGCCCTAAACGCGGAGAGCGGGTAAAGCACCATGCGGCAGCCGACATCGCCAAGCTCTGCCTGAGTGAACAGTGGCGTTGCGCCAAACTCGGTAATATTGGCCAAAATGGGCGCATCGACTCGATCACAAAACGCCTGATAATCTGCAAGGGTATGCACGGCCTCGGCAAAGATGGCATCAGCCCCCGCGTCGACACATGCATTGGCGCGCTCAATAGCGGCATCAAGCCCCTCTTTCTGAAACGCATCGGTGCGGGCAATCAGGTAAAAGTCAGGATCCAAGCGAGCATCTGCGGCGGCTTTGATACGATCAACCATCTCGCCTTGGGAAACGATCGCTTTATTGGGCCGGTGGCCGCAGCGCTTTTGCGCAACCTGGTCTTCTAGATGAACGGCTGCAACACCAGCACGCTGCATCTCTTTGACAGCACGCGAAATATTAAACGCCCCACCCCATCCAGTATCGATATCCACCAGCAGCGGCAAGTCGGTGGCACCACAAATCCGGTGCGCATCCTCCACCACATCGTTCATGGTGGTCATGCCTAGATCAGGTAGGCCGAAGGAGGCATTTGCGACCCCGCCGCCGGAAAGATAGATCGCCTGGTGGCCCACACGTTCTGCCATCATTGCTGTGTAAGCATTGATAGTACCCAGTATGGCAAGCGGACGATTAGCTTCCAGGGCGGCTTTAAAACGGGCGCCGGGGGTGCGGGTCGACATTAGCGTTTACTCCTGACAGGTAGTGGATGGCATGCCGGATGACTCAGCAGGCTCTGATGATAAATCTGATGATTCCGAAGATTGCTGTTTGAGAATCGCGGCATAGCGGTCAGCAACGTTGGCACGCGAAGCACTGACGTGGCGACGCATCAATAGCTCGGCAAGCTCGGCATCACCCGCTTCAATCGCATCCACGATCCGATGGTGCTCAACAAAGGCGCGCTGGGGGCGCGTACCGCTGGCACTAAACTGCGTGCGGTAAAGGCGGACTAGATAATAAAGGTCGTTACACAGCAGACTCATCAACATCTTGTTATGGCTGCCTTGCACAATGCGATAATGAAAATCGAGATCGCCTTCACGCTGATAGTAAGCCTCGCCGCGTTTTAAATCGGCCTGACCTTCATGCAGGGCCAGCACATCGCGCAGGCCCTGTATTTCTTCTGCAGACATATGTTCCGCGGCCAACCTTGCCGCCATGCTTTCCAACGCTTCACGGACGTCAAACAGCTCAATTAACTCTTTCATTGATAGCTTAACTACGCGCGCGCCAACGTGCGGTACACGCTCAATTAGCCGGTGGGACTCTAAACGTCGCATCGCTTCACGTAGCGGGCCGCGAGAAATACCGTAGGTTTTCGAAAGCCCCGGTTCGGTAATTTTGCTCCCCGGCGCCAAAACGCCACGCACAATATCGCTCTGCAACTGATGAAATACCCGTTCGGCTAGCGTTCGCACTTCAGGCGGTGCCATTTCAAGCGGCGAATCAACAGAATAAGGGGCACTAATGGGTGAGCTCATGGGCAATTGTCGACAATTAGAAAAAGTATCCAAACTTTAGCTGTGCGCCTGACTAGCGTCAACCATAGAATACTGGCGATTTAATGCATCTTTGGTTGTACGCAAAAAGTCTATTGCATCCATCAGTGTCAACAATCTAGCGGTAGCCGTAAGAAGTTTGCCAATCACACCTCTGGTGTCGGTGTTCAACGCCCTTTAATATAAGCAGCCTTTTACCGGCGAGGCGCTTGCTACATGACCACGGCATTGTCGATTTTTACGCTGCCCTACTCTTCTGACCCGCTAGCGCTGTTTGATGCGCTTCGCCAGCGTCCAGGTGCGGTACTTTTGGATAGTGGTCGCCCCGTTGCTCAGGGCCGCTACGATATTCTGAGTAGCGACCCCTTAGCGACACTAGAAATAGACGCTAGGGGAAAGTCGGTACTGGCGAGCGATCAGCTTGATATAACGAACCTGCCCTCCGGCGATTGCTTTACCCACCAGCAGTGGCTGTTAAACAAGTTACCCTCCCAGGCCACTCAGGCGAATCAAAGCGCTATACACAACGAGCTGCCCTTTATGGGCGGACTGATCGGCTACTGGGGCTATGACTTGGGGCGTTCACAGGCAACCCACTACCAACCCAGGATTACCGACCTTCCTCAGGCGCGTCTGGGCCTTTATGATTGGTGCATTACTCTTGATCACGTGGCTCAGCAGGCTTGGCTAATAGCCACCCCGCAGCGCCGAGATCAGGTAGTAGAGTGGTTAAGCCAGGAACCGCCCAAACGGGCTCCATTTACCTTAACTGCCCCCTTTCAAGCAGGGTTGAGCTACAGCGATTACGCTGAGCGCTTTAAAGCCGTTCAGCGCTACATTCTGGCGGGCGACTGCTATCAGATTAATCTTGCCCAGCGATTTTCTGCCACTTATCAGGGCGATGAATGGCAGGCCTATTTGCGTTTACGCAAAGCCACGCCCACACCGTTCTCGGGCTTCATGGCTTGGGGCCAACAGGCCGTCCTTTCCCTTTCACCTGAACGCTTTATTCAAAGTAAAAATGGAGCGGTCGAAGCTCGTCCTATAAAAGGAACCCGGCCGCGCGGCGCAACGGTCGATGAGGATCTTGCCCTGGCAAATGCGCTAACGAGCAGCCTTAAAGATCGCGCTGAAAATGTGATGATCGTTGATTTACTGCGCAATGATCTAGGCCGCGTATGCATGCCGGGCAGCATTAATGTTCCCCAGCTGTGCAAGTTAGAAAGCTACCCTAATGTACATCATCTGGTGAGCGTAGTGCGTGGGCAGCTAGCGCCCGGCGCCTCACCGCTTGCCTTACTGGCGGCGGCTTTTCCCGGCGGTTCGATTACCGGCGCGCCGAAAGTGCGCGCCATGCAAATTATCGCCGAGCTTGAGCCGTGTCAGCGCAGCGTGTACTGCGGAAGCATGGGATACGTTGATATACGTGGCAGCATGGACACCTCTATTACCATTCGCACCTTAGTGGCTGATGCCGGAACACTACACGTGTGGGGCGGCGGCGGCCTGGTGGCTGACTCAACACTGGATGAAGAGTATGTCGAGACACTAGATAAAATCCGCCACCTTATAAAGTCATTAACCTAAGCCATAGGTTTTTTTTAAATCAAAAAGGAATATAAAAGCCAAACCAAACGGTATTGGGGGAATATGCTTGCAGTTTGATAGCCTAACAGCATGGTTCATCAACATGACAAGGAGGCGACATGACTTCATCGCTTGAAGCGATCAACCGCGACTTCGGCAACAATCCACAAGCCCTTATTGAGTGGGCGCTGGCCCAAGGTGAACGCCCCATTTGCACGACCAACTTTCGTCCGTTTGAAGCGGTTATTCTGCATATGGTGACTCAAGTGCGCCCAGATATGCCGATTGTGTGGATGGACAGTGGCTATAACACCGAAGCTACGTATCAGTTTGCCGACGCAGTAATTAAGCGCCTGAACCTGAACATGGTGAATTTTCTGCCCAAACGCACTCGGGCCCACCGCGAAGCGTTGGAAGGCCCTATGCCTGGCATTGATGACCCGCGCCACGCGGCCTTTACTCAAGAGGTTAAAATCGAACCGTTTGAGCGTGCGTTGAGTGAAATGCGCCCCGATATATGGTTTACGGCACTACGTGCAGAAGACACGCCCGAGCGCGCCAAGATGCAACCGATTAGCCGCAATAGCGATGGTCTGGTGAAGGTGGCCCCGCTGCTTCACTGGTCGGCCAAAGAGATGTACCAATACCTGCAAGCCCACGATCTTCCCAATAACTTTGATTACTTTGACCCCACCAAAGTGGAAGAGAAGCGCGAGTGCGGGCTGCATTTACAGCACTAATCTTCATGCTGAGCTTTAATACTAAGTTGCAGTACTGATTTGCATTACGAATCTTCAGCACTAGGCTATAGCGGCTAATTTAAGCACTGAATAAGCCGCTCACTTAGCTATCGGCTGTCTGTGGCCATTGAGCAGACGCAAGCGCCGCTGGCTAAGTGAGCTTTTAACTCATCGGGCTTATTCAATAAATCAGTGCTCAGGGAGGTCGATCCCTTCAAACAGTGACTGCTCAAAACGCGGCCCAGCGATTAACGCTTCATCGACCCGATCACGGGTAAGGTGCGGTGCAAATCGCGCTAGGAAGTCGTACATATAGCCGCGCATAAAGGTGCCCCGTCGAATGCCGATCTTGGTTGTAGAGCTGGCAAACAGATGACTGGCGTCCAAGGCAACCAGATCCTCGTCCAGCGTATCGTCGACGGCCATATGCGCCACGATGCCCACGCCCATCCCGAGGCGTACGTAGGTTTTAATCACGTCGGCGTCGGCGGCGGTAAGCACCACGTTGGGCGTTAGCCCTTGCGCTTTGAAGGCATCATCAAGCTGCGAGCGACCGGTAAAACCAAACACGTACGTCACTAGCGGATGCGCGGCCAATGCTTCCAGAGTTAAAGGTCCGTTCAGAGAGGCGAGCGGATGATCTTTAGGTACCAGGGCGCAGCGGTTCCAGCGGTAGCAAGGCAAGAGCACCAGATCCGTAAATAGCTCCAAGGATTCGGTGGCAATTGCGAAATCCGCCTGCCCCTCACTCACCATCTGGGCAATCTGCTTGGGTGTACCCTGCTGCATATGCAAGGCAACTTCCGGGTACTTCAGCGTAAATTCACTGATAATAGGCGGTAACGCATAGCGTGCCTGAGTATGGGTCGTGGCAATTGATAAACTGCCGCGGCGCTCATCACTATGCTCCTGGGCTACCTGCTTAATATTTTCAGCGAGCTTAAGCACCTGCCCCGCCAGATCAATGATCGATTGGCCCGCGGGCGTTACACGGGTTAAGTGCTTTCCGCTACGCGCAAAAATCTCCACACCGAGCTCATCCTCTAGCAACCGTATCTGCTTTGAAATACCGGGCTGCGAGGTAAACAAGCTTTGTGCGGTGGCCGAAACATTTAAATTATGTCGGTTAACTTCCCAAATATAACGAAGTTGTTGTAGCTTCATATCGTCACCTCATTTTCTATACCGATCGCAGGCAGGTTTTCTTACGCAGATACCGCCTCTCCCGCTCGCCATAAAGCACTATTTAGAATAAAAAAAAATCTTATAATTCACTTATATTATAAAAGAAAGCGTCTATTAGCATCTATTAATTTCTTACATTACTAACAAATCAGTCGAGTATATTTGCCAGCAATCGCCACGCCCGCTACCATTTGCCGACTTGGCGCGATAAAAGTGAGCAGGTTATCGCGTAATGACCGTTGCTCCATTTGAGGCAACGAAACTGAAAGAGCAACGCAAACGGGAGAAGCAAATGGCTAATAATGTTGATGTCACCAATGCCAACTTTGAGCAAGAAGTCCTCAATGCCGAACAGCCTGTCCTGCTTAAATTCTGGGCGCCCTGGTGTGGCCCATGTAAAGTTATGGCACCGGTTGTAGATGAAGTAGCTGCTGAGCGTGGCGACAACTTAAAGGTTGTCAGTGTCAACGTTGACGATGCGCCGGAAATTGCCGCTGAGCAAGGCGTGCGCGGTGTTCCCACCGTTATGCTGTTCAAGTCTGGCACTAAAGTCGCTTCGCTGGTTGGCGCTCAATCCAAGTCTCAACTAACGCAATTCATCGACCAAAACGCTTGATGAAATTAGCCACCGCCGTTATCACCGGCGGTGGCTATGCACGAGCCTTGCTTGACCAGGCTTACTTTCTTGAATTAGCTGCCCGCCTTTATCTAGCTCTCCCCTTCTTTCAGATGTTCTTCGTGCTGATCATTATTTTTACGTTTCCAAGGCGCACGACCTGCATCCCGCTGGCTCAGATAGCGGCCGGTACGATGCTTTCCTGGACCTAGAAAGTGCGCAATCCAGCGTGTCTGCGGATGGCTATCCAGGGCAATCTTGAGCGTCATGGTCAATACCACCGAAAGCAGCATCCCCGCCGCACCAAAAATCCACCCCCATACCACCAGTGACAGAAACGCCACAAACGTTGAAAGCCCCAGCGCTTGACCCATGACGCGAGGCTCAATCAGATTTCCCAATACAAAATTAATGACCAAATAGGCGGAGGCCAGCAACAGCGCCTGAAATACCCCGCCATCTTGGGCAACCAGCAAGAGCAGAACCGGTGGAATCGCCGCCAGTGCCGAGCCGATATTGGGAATGAAGTTAAGTCCAAATGCCAACACACCCCACAGCAAAGGGAAATCAACCCCGACGATAAGGCAGGAGAGCCATACCAACACCCCGGTCGCCAGGCTGATGACCGTCTTTACCGCCAGGTAACGCTTTAGCGTTAAACTAAACTCGCTAAAACGTTTTAAGCTGGGCGCCGGGTTCTCAAGGGCCCGGGAAACTTTTTGGCGAAAATTAAGCGTCTCAAACAACATGAAAATGACCAGCAGCCCTACAATGATGCTTTGCATGATCAAGTTGCCCAGTTCGCCCAGCAGGGTAGCGATCCACGAGCCTTCTTCGTCCATTTGAAAAACGGCGCTAAGCTGATCAGGGTCAACCGCAAAGCCATGCATTGCCAGGGTGTTGAGCAAATCCCAATAGTGTTCGTATAGCCGCTCTTCTATATCAGGCAGCGCTGCCACAAAGGTGCTGAAGCTATTCACCACCAGCACGCCAATCAGCGATAGAAAGACCAATAAAACCAGTAGGGTTAAAAAGGCTGACATCCGCATGCTCAGGCCCCAACGATGCAGCCACTGCACGGGAGAGGTGCACACCACGGCGATAAACACCGCCAGCAGTAAAGGCACTAAAAGATCAGCGCCCATTTTCATTCCCGCAATAATGATCACCAGCGCGGCGAGCGCCAATGTGGCATGCAAGGGAATACTTCGGTAATCCTCATCCGACAATTGTGGCATAGCTTCATCCTTAGCTAGTTATCCGTACATAATGGCTGCAATCAGGACATTGCACAAACCGTGCAAGTAATAAGCAACTGTTTTACGTCACCTCTTTAAACAGGAACTTTCGCTTCTCCTACTATTCCAAGCAACGTCTACACTGTGATGACACCACTCTACTTTGCTATTCATTAAGGAAATTCCATGAACCCAACACCGGCACGTTTACCGCGTTTTCGCTATGGCCTATTAAGTGGCGCGCTGTTGGCGTTACTCAGCACACCGCTTGCCTTTGCCGCGCCACCCACTCCACCAAGCCTGAGCGTCCAGGCCCAGTCCTGGGTCGAAGTTGAACCAGACCAAGCTACGCTCACCGCCAGACTGTGGGAAAACACGCCCGCCGTCTCGTCAATGGAAGATACTGACAGCGAAGCGCTAGGTGAAGCTCGTGAGCGCCTTGAAAGCCGTGCCAGTGAACTGATCTCTGCCATCGAAGCATTAGGTATTGAGCGGCGTGCGATTAATGCGGGTTCTTTAAATGTTTACCCTGACCATGTGGCGGCACCGCGCAGCGAAAACGGTGATCAGGAAATGCTCCAGCGCACGCGTCTTGAGCGTCCGTTCAGCGTAGAGCTAACCGACCTTGATCAACTGGGTGAAGTCCTCAACGCGCTTATCGGAGTAGGCGTTAACGCGTTAGACGGCGTGCAGTTCGATTTGCAGGATAGAGACGCAGCGACCGATGAAGCCCTGGTAAAAGCGCTTGATAAGGCCCGCCACAAAGCTGACCTGATGGCGAGTACTCTGGAAGCCGAGCTGGGTCATGTTCAGCGTATTGAAGAGACACAGTCGCCGATTTTTCAGCCCCGCATGATGGCGATGCGTGCTGAAAGCGACGCCGCCAGTAGCGGTGCGCAAAGCGACTACAGCCCCGGCACCATTCGTATTGATGCCGGGGTAAACGTGGAGTGGACCCTTAAAGGGCCAGACGCTCCTGACCACGCAGATACGGACGTAGCGGCTCAGGAATAATCACCGAGCCATCCGCCTGCTGGTGGTTTTCAAGAACCGCCAGCAGGCAGCGGCCTACAGCCAAGCCTGAACCATTCAACGTATGCAGAAGCCGAGGCTTTTTCAACTCCGGATCGCGAAAACGCGCCTGCATGCGCCGCGCCTGAAAGTCCTCGCAGTTAGAAACCGATGAAATTTCCCGATAGGTTTCCTGGCTAGGCAGCCAAACTTCCAGATCGTAGGTTTTCGCTGCGCCAAAGCCCATATCACCGGTGCATAGGGTAACGACCCGATACGGAAGCTCCAAAGCCTGCAAAATCGCCTCAGCGTGACCACGCATTTCTTCAAGGGCCGCGTAGCTCTTCTCAGGTTCAACGATTTGCACCATTTCCACTTTATCAAACTGATGCTGGCGAATCATGCCGCGAGTATCGCGTCCGTGCGAACCGGCTTCGCTGCGAAAACATGGTGTGTGCGCGGTGAGCTTCATCGGTAACGCCGCCTGATCGACAATTTCATCGCGTACAAAATTGGTGAGCGGCACTTCTGACGTGGGAATCAGGTAGTACTCGCGCTCATCATCAAGCTTAAACAGATCTTCGCCAAACTTAGGCAACTGACCAGTTGCCATCAGCGAGTCGCTGTTGACCATATACGGCACGTAGCACTCTTCATAACCGTGCTGCTCGGTTTGGGTGTCCAACATAAACTGAGCCAGTGCACGGTGCAGCCGGGCAATCGGCCCACGCATTACGGCGAATCGCGCACCGGTTAGCTTAGCCGCCAACTCAAAATCCAGGTACCCGGATTTCTTGCCCAGATCAACGTGGTCGAGCACTTCAAAATCAAACGCGCGGGGCGTGCCCCAGCGGTGTAGCTCTACGTTATCATCTTCGTTTTTGCCTTCCGGCACGCTTTCATGGGGCAGGTTAGGAATTCCGCTGACGGCATCGTCCCACTCGGCCTGCACCTCAGCAAGCTCGCGTTTTGCGCTATCCAAACGTTCGCCCAGGTCGCTCACGCTATCTAACAGCGGCTGGATATCTTCCCCATTCGCTTTGGCCTTGCCAATGGCTTTGGAACGCGTGTTGCGCTCGCTCTGCAACTGCTCGGTCTGGGTTTGCAATTCACGGCGGCGCGACTCCAGCGACTGCAGTCCCTCTTTATCCAGCATGAAGCCGCGACGAGCTAGTTGTTGCGCAGCCGCGTCCAGATCACCGCGCAGCAGTTTCGGATCGAGCATAAGTTATCCCTTAGCCTGAATTCAGTTAAACACGACGCCAAACGCCTGCATCAAAGCCACCTATTGTAGGCAAAAGCGTGGCATGGGGCTATGGGGGTTTCCTACCTCGCGCTCAAGCTTGAGCATCTCAGCCCTTTTGCGATCCGTTTTGCTTATAGCGCCGCCTACCGACATCCCCGCCCCTCGCGTGAAAAGTGGTAAAGTGCGCGCCGAATCGTTATCCAGCGCTTCTTTTTCGATCAACTTTTAAAGCACAGCAAGGAGGATATGCCCGTGAGCACATCACAAGGCGCATTCGGATGGTGGCGAGGCATTGCCCTATGGAAAAAAATTCTCGCAGGCCTAGCACTGGGGATATTGGCTGGCGCGTTACTGGGTGAAAATGCCAGCCTCTTTAAACCACTGGGCGATATTTTCATCAATGCGATAATGATGTTGATCGTGCCCCTGGTGTTTTCCACGCTGATCGTGGGCATAACCTCAATGCGCGACCCGCAAAAAATGGGGCGCATCGGCGCGCGCACTATTGGGCTTTATCTTCTCACTACGGCGTTTGCGATCAGCATCGGCCTGTTACTTTCTACTCTGCTTCAGCCCGGCGCGGGCGTTAATATAAGTTTTGATGGTAGTGTCGATGCAAGCGAGGCGCCGACACTCGCGTCTATTTTAATTGATCTGGTTCCCCGTAATCCTATTGATGCGCTGGCCAATGGCAATATTCTGCAGATTATCGTGTTTGCCATCGGCCTGGGTATTTCGCTCACACTGATTGGTAAGAAAGGTGAGCCGCTGGTCGTTGTGTTCGATAGCTTTGCCGAAGCGATGTACAAACTCACCGGTATTGTTATGGCGTTTGCGCCTTTTGGCGTCTTTGGCCTTATCGCCCATGTGTCCGGCCAATACGGGTTAGAAATCCTTCTGCCCCTCGCCAAGCTAATTGGCGTGGTGTACCTCGCCAGTGCGCTGCATGTTCTGGTGGTTTATTCAGGCTTTATCAGCCTGTTGGGAAGGCTTAATCCGGCTCGTTATCTTCAAGGTAGCCTGGATGCCATGATGGTGGCATTCTCCTCGGCCTCATCAGCAGGCTCGCTGCCCGTATCGATTCGCTGCGCACAACAGAACCTGGGTGTTTCTGAAGGTGTCTCCGGCTTTGTACTTCCCGTCGGGGCGACTATCAATATGGACGGCACGGCGCTTTATCAGGGCGTCGTCGTCCTGTTTATTGCCCAGATGTTAGGTATTGAGCTAAGCCTGGTCGACTACGGCATGATTGTGGCAACCGGCACCCTCGCCTCTATCGGCACGGCCGGCGTACCCGGCGCGGGCCTGATTATGCTATCGATTGTAATGGCGCAAATCGGTCTGCCGCTTGAAGCGATTGCTGTGGTAGCGGGTATTGATCGGATCCTCGATATGGCGCGTACCAGTGTGAACGTGGCGGGCGACATTATGGTCACGACCCTGGTAGGCAAAAGCGAGGGTGAATTGAACCTTGATATCTATAACGCCGATAATAAAGCGTAACTGGCGTAGCCAAGACCTAGACCACGACAAAGCAAGCCAAGAGTTTCTGCAACCTGCCCAGGTTGCAGAAACTCACTAGCCCAAGGAACGCACAATGACTAATCGCCTTGAACAGGTAATAAACGCGTTGGATCAACTCCACAGCGAAGACCCGCAAGCGGTTAACGTTGATGGCGAGTCGGTGGCGGCCGAACTGCTTTATGCACAGCGCATGAGCGCATGGCTTACCACGCTTACCCAATCCCCTGGGGAGTGCCTGCAAATCTCTGTGCGAGCCCAACACTTACAACGCTGGCAAGTAACGCGCGAAGAGTACCCTGAAGGCCGCGTGGGGTATTTAACCTGGCGACGTGACCAGGGTATACGTGCTGGCGAGACTACCGCACTGCTGATGAGTGAAGCAGGCTACTCTGCCGAAGATGCCGCGCGGGTTGCTACTATTATCAACAAGAAAGGGTTAGGCCGTGATCCAGACGTACAGGCTCTTGAAGACTGTGCCTGCCTGGTATTTTTAGAGAACTACTTTGCCGACTTTTCACGCAAGGTCGAGCACGACCACATGCTGCGGATTATTCAAAAAACCTGGCGCAAAATGTCTCCGCAAGCACATGAACTAGCGCTTGGCCTGCCCATGTCGGCTAGCTCTGCCGCGCTGGTCAAAGAGGCCTTAAGCTAAGCACCTCTCACAAGAGTGCAGCTAAACAAACGCTGCGGTAAAGTAGCGCTCTTTCTTTTTTATGCCCTGGCACTGACGGCTTGAACGATTATGATTGCATCTCTGGACTCTCGTACCGCCCCGTTTAAACGCTTAGGCACCCATTACCTGCGCTTTCTGGAAGCCCTAAAGACCCGCGGCTTT
>NZ_JBQSWC010000031.1:0-62366 GCF_052376775.1 Halomonas sp. AOP43-A1-21
CTAAGCGATATAAGATATCTATATGTCATCAGAAAGATGACAGCTTTTAGGCATGTCTTATTTAGAAAAATCGAATGGCGTAAGCTTCTACAAAACCGTACTTAGCAAACTGTTGCCTAGCTGACAGCAGGTTGTGAGCTGAGTAATCCAAGCAGCGCAGTTTGTAATGGATGGGGAAGATAAAAGTACGCTGGCAGGGAGCATAATTGAGGCGGTAAGGCTTGGTGCTTGGTGCTTGGTGCTTGGTGCTTGGTGCACAAGGAAGAGTATTTATGACAATCCGCTAGCTCGTCATCAATCTGATAGATTGATGACGAGCACTGTTCATTCTGGCGATGTTGACAACGTTAGCTAATAAATAGGCAGGCAATTAACGACGCTTGGGTTTACGCATCGTCTGTACTGGGCGGCGCTTGTTCTTATCGCGGCTCCAGCGGTTCTTTTCATCAGGTGTAAGCTCAGGCACCTTGCGTGCTTCAAGGTTGGCGAGCGTGGCGAGATCATCGACTTCGTCTTGCGAAAGCTCGACCCACTCGCCTGCTTTAGCGCGCTTATCGATAAAGATATTACCGTAGCGAACACGCTTCAGGCGGCTCACGGTAAGCTCTTGAGATTCCCATAAGCGGCGTACTTCCCGGTTACGACCCTCAAGAATGACGACGTGGAACCAGGTGTTGATGCCTTCACCGCCAAATTCCTGCACATCGGTAAAGCGTGCGGGGCCGTCTTCCAGCATAACGCCATCGACCATCGCCACGATGTGCTCGCGCTTCACCTCGCCCATTACGCGAACCGCATATTCGCGTTCAACCTGGGTAGAGGGATGCATTAACCGATTGGCAAGCTCGCCATCCGTTGTGAAAAGCAGCAAGCCACTGGTGTTGATATCAAGCCGGCCGATCGCTATCCAGCGCTCACCCTTCAAGCGAGGCAACCGCTCAAATACCGTACGGCGGCCTTCTGGGTCTTTGCGGGTGCACAACTCACCTTCTGGCTTGTTGTACATAATGACGCGACGCGGTGCTTCGTTCTCGGGTCTCAGCGTGACAGGGCGATCATCAAAACTTACCTTATCGCGGTTTTCAACGCGGTCACCCAGCTTGGCTACCTGACTGTTGACCTTTACTCGGCCATCAGAAATCGCGGTTTCCATTTCACGCCGTGAGCCTAAGCCAGCTCGGGCAAGCACTTTCTGGAGTTTTTCGCTAACCGGGGGAGTGTTGTTACTCTGAGTCATCGTCTGACCTCATCTCATTGGTCTGCGTGCGCGCACTGTCATCACTGGAGCGCTGCGCACGTGCCGCAAGCCGTGCTTCTAAATCAGCAAAACTTAGCGGCTGGTTTAACGCCGTCTCGGCGTGGTCGTCGGCTCTCTCAGCCGTCTTGGGTGGCGCATCCTGCACGCTTTCAGGCGCCTCGTCCAGTTTTTCTTCAGGCTCGGCTGTCTCATCAGCATCAATTTGAGGTAGCGCATTTTGTAGTGTAGGTGAATCAGACTCGTCATTGTCCTCCCAGTTGGCTAATTCATGCATGGGAGGCAGCGCATCGAGAGTTTTCAGGCCGAAATCGTCCAGAAAACTTCGCGTGGTGGCATAGACGGCAGGCCGCCCCGGTACATCCCTGTGTCCAACAACCCGAATCCAGCCGCGCTCCATCAAGGTACGCATGATTGAGCTACTCACACTCACCCCGCGTACTTCTTCTATATCACCACGAGTAACGGGCTGTCGGTAGGCAATCAATGCCAGCGTTTCAAGCAGCGCACGCGAATAGCGCTGGGGACGCTCATCCCATAACCGCGAAACCCAGTGAGACAGGCGCGGCCGGATACGCAGTTGGAACCCAGACGCCGTTTCGACCAGCTCCAACGCGCCTTCTTTGTGTCGATCACCAAGACGCGCTAGTGCGTCACGCAACTCTCGCCTTGCCGGGCATTCGTCATCAAGGAACAGTGTTTCAAGCCGCTCTACTGGCAAAGGCTCGCCAGCCGCGAGCAGTGCGGCTTCAATAATATCGTCTAAGGTGGTATCCCTCATGGCGACTCCTCATCAGGCTCAAAAGCGGGCTCTTCAAAGGAATCGCTGCCGATCTCTCCAGACTCATGACTATCATTCACGGTTTCTTCGAAAGCAGATTCTTCATCCGCCTGCGTGCCGCTGCGTGCACGAACATGAATCGGCGATAAGGGCGCGTTTTGAACAATTTCAATCATTGCTTCTTTTGCCAGTTCTAGAATCGCCATAAAGGTAACCACCACCCCTGCCCGCCCTTCTTCCAAGGCAAACAGCGCTTCAAAAGGGGTGTAATGCTCTTCTGTCAGCTGCTCCATAATTTTAAGCATGCGCTCACGGGTAGACAGCACTTCACGACTGATTTGGTGGGCTTTAACCAGCTCCGCGCGTTTGAGGATATCGGACAGAGCATCCAAAAGTTCATCCAGCTCAACGTCAGGATGAATCATTCGGGTCTCAAGCGGCGGCAGGCCTGCCTGCACGCTAAACCAGTCGCGCCCCATGCGGGGCAGCGTATCCAATGTTTCCGCCGCGGTTTTTAAGCGCTCATACTCCTGCAGCCGTCGAATCAGCTCTGCACGCGGATCTTCTTCGTCGTCACCCTCAGCTTTAGGAGGACGGGGAAGCAACGTGCGGGATTTAATTTCCGCCAGCATAGCGGCCATCAGCAGATACTCACCGGCAAGTTCGATCTCCATGGCTTTCATCAGCTCTACATACTCAATGTACTGGTGCGTAATAGCGGCCACGTTGATAGTTAAGATATCTAAATTTTGCCGACGAATAAGGTAAAGCAAGAGATCCAAAGGCCCTTCGAATGTCTCCAGGAAAACACGCAGGGCCTCTGGGGGAATGTATAAGTCTTCCGGCAGTTGGGTAATAGGCTCGTCAAATAGCCGCCCGAGCGCCTCCACGACGGGTTCTGCCTCGAGGGTAGCCGTATACTCAGGATCAGCGATAGTGTTGTGTATCTCACTCACGCAGTAGACATCTCTTGGTCAGGGGGCGTTGGCAGGCAGTGTAACAAAGTCGGCACTTGACGTTGCGCCTGATGCGCGGTGCGTTAGCCTGCTTCGGTGGCTTTACGATAGCGTCCTTCATAGTCGAAGAGCTTGTCGCGAATCTGAAAATGTCGGCCTACCTTACGTCCGACCACAAAGTCTGGAGGGCGCAAGCGGCGCTGCTCGCTGATAACGTCTTCTGGCTTAATGGGATGCCAGGGCGTACCCGGAGCGCGCAAATGCCGACGCAAAAAAACAGCATAAAAGGCACGCCGTTGGGCGGGGGTTTCCAGGGCAAACCACTCGGAAAGCGTTGTGCCATCTTCATCGTGATAAGTCACTTTTAGGCGTGGTAAACCCCGCCCATTGATGGCTGACTCCAGCTGCATTCCGCTTACCCGTAATACCCGGGCATCTTTTAATCTGAGTGCGTCTTTAAGCTTGTCATCGGCATCCACCAATAGCTGCTCGCAGCCGTGGCAGCGGCGTGCCGCAATATCATTCTCAGCGCCACAGTTATCGCAAACCTTGAAGCGAAAGCGAAAGTCACATTGATGCTGCTTGCCTTTCTCATCCTCCAGCAGCCCCTGGCAGCGGCGACCAAAATGCTCGATAACCAGCTCACCGTCGCGCTTGCCCCAAAACAGATTAGCGTGGCCGCAGGCCGGGCATTCCACCTGCACCGGCTCGTTATCCCCCGCCGGTTTCGGCTCGCCTACTTCCGGCGCGTAAAGATCCCAGGGGTTACCCGCGTAATCCAAAATCAGACAATCCTGTTTACCCGGCGAAAGCCGAAGCCCGCGGCCAGCAATCTGTTGATACAGGCTTACTGATTCCGTCGGCCGGAGCATTGCAATCAAATCCACATGCGGCGCATCAAAGCCGGTGGTCAGCACCGAGACATTGACTAAGTATTTAAGCTCGCGCGCCTTAAAGGCATTAATCAGCTGGGTACGCTCTGCCGACGGCGTAGCCCCGGTAATCAGCGCCGCCTGATCGGCAGGTAAATATCCCATGATTTCTTCAGCGTGAGCGACGGTTGCTGCAAATATCATCACCCCATGCCGCTCAGCGGCACGCTCAACAATCTGGCTGATAATCATGGGCGTGGCGCGATTGCCTGCCACGACTCGATTTAGCTCTGCTTCGCGATAATAGCCATTTTCAGCAGGCGCTAGCATTGAAAAATCATACCCTTCGATCGCCATATCTAGACGTTTGGGTTCGGCAAGATAGCCTTGCTTTACCATCAAGCGCAGCGGCTGTTCGAACACGCAGTCACGAAAAAAGCTCGCGTCACTGCCGCGTACCATGCCGTGGTAATGACGGTGGTAGATAAATCCCTGGCCCAGCCGGTAAGGCGTCGCGGTCAGCCCTAGCACTTTCAGATTAACGTTTTGTGCCCGTAGGTGATCAATCACCTGACGGTAGCTGGCGTCTTTATCAAGCGATACGCGGTGGCACTCGTCAATCACTAGCAGAGTGAAGCCTTCGTCATTGAACGACTCAAGGTTACGCACGACCGATTGCACCGAGCCAAAAACCACCTGGCGCGACGCTTCCTTGCGCTTCAACCCCGCGCTGAAGATATCGGCCTTTAGACCATAGGCCTGATACTTGGCATGATTCTGCTCCACCAGTTCGCGTACATGCGCCAGTACCAATACGCGGCCTCTCGCCAACCGGGCAAGCTCAGCAATGACCAGCGATTTTCCACTTCCCGTGGGCAACACCACCACCGCGGGTTCGCTAGACGCGCGAAAATGCGTAACGACACGTTTAACCGCATCTGTTTGGTATGGGCGTAAAGCAGGTGGCGGCATGCGACTCCAATGGCCAGAAAATTAATTAGCAGGCTACAGAACTATTTGGTTTATTACCCATCAAAGCTGTTAACACACTTATTAATAGCCATCTTTATTGTCACGACGATGGCGTATCCCCTAACGGAGGAATCCTTATGAAAGCGAATGATCATTTCCGTTCTGAATGTCCAGAATGTAACAGCCGCTTAAAACGCCTTCCCGCTACACGTCGCGATAAAAGTCATGTGTACTGCATGGACTGTGGACATGACTTTGGTCGCTACGCGTTCTTGATTGAGCGTTATCGCCATGAGCTTGAAACGCTTGAGCTACGTCTTAACACGCCTACAAATACTCAAACGGCATCTGGCCAATAGTACGCCAGACACTGCCACTATACATTTCAGGAAATGAAGAGCAGTTGAGAACAGTTTAAGAGTAGCGTTAGCCATAACGGCGGCCCAAGGGCCGCCGTTATGCGTTGTTAATGGCTTACACGTTATCGGGGATTAACCGACCCAGACACGCGCATTGCGGAACATACGTAGCCACGCACCATCTTCAGTCCACTCTGCCGGGCGCCAGGAGTTGGTTACCGCGCGGGTAACACGCTCCGGGTGGGGCATCATGATAGTGACGCGACCATCCGGTGTGGTTAGCCCGGTGATGCCCGAAGGCGAGCCGTTGGGGTTAGCCGGGTAACGCGTGGTCACCTGGCCGTAGTTATCGATATAGCGCAGGGCAATCTGACTGCTGGACTGCATGCTGCGCAGATGCGCCGTATCGCGGAACTCAGCGCGGCCTTCACCGTGGGCAACGGCAATAGGCAATTGAGAGCCTTCCATACCGGCCAGCAGAATCGACGGCGTTTTCTCAACGCGCAGCATAGCTACCCGTGCTTCAAACTGCTCTGACTCGTTACGCATGAAGCTTGGCCAGTTTTCGGCACCGGGGATCAGAGATTTCAGCTGCGACAGCATCTGGCAACCATTACACACGCCCAGCGAGAAACTGTCATCGCGAGTAAAGAAAGCCTCAAACTGATCGCGTGCGCGTTCGTTGAACAGCACCGATTTAGCCCAGCCGCCACCAGCACCCAACACATCGCCGTAAGAGAAGCCGCCACACGCCACCAGCCCTTTAAACTCATCCAGGGAAACGCGACCTTCCAGGATGTCACTCATGTGAACATCTACGGCGTCAAAGCCTGCTTTATCAAACGCCCAGCCCATCTCGACCTGACCGTTAACCCCCTGCTCGCGCAGTACCGCCACAGCGGGTTTAGCCATGTTGATAAACGGCGCGCTGATATCTTCATTGATATCGAACGTCGGCGTAGCGAAAAGGCCAGGATCACGCGTATCGAGCAGATTATCGAACTCGTTTTTAGCGCACTCAGGGTTATCGCGCAGCGCCTGCAGACGGTAGCTGGTTTCCGACCAGGTGCGCTGAGTCAGTTGGCGCGTCGTTTCTAACAGCGGCTCTTCAAACAGCGTTACCCGCACCTGATCATCGTAACGCGGACGAGCAATGACACCGCACGTTTCAATGCCGGCAACGGCAAACTGGGTCAACACTTCTTCGGTGTGCTTGCGGTTAACCTGAATCACCGCACCAAGCTCTTCAGAGAACAGCGCGTTAAGCGCCTCAACCGGCTCATCAATCATCCAGTCGAGCTTAATTTCAAGACCAGCGTGCGCGGCAAAAGCCATCTCCAGCAGCGTGACAATCAGACCGCCATCGCTACGGTCATGATACGCCAGCAGCTTGCCGTCACGGTTAAGCCCTTGGATAACCTCAAAGAAGGCTTTGATATCTTCTGGATCGTCCACGTCCGGACAGGTGTTGCCCACCTGGCCGTATACCTGCGCCAGCGCAGCCCCCCCCAAGCGATTCTGGCCGTTGCCCAGATCGATCAGGATCAGGTCTGATTCATCTTGATCAAGGTTGATCTGCGGCGTCAGCGTGCCCAACGCGTCGGTAACCGGGGCAAACCCGGTAATCACCACCGACAGCGGCGACGTGATGCTCTTGTCTTCGCGCTCTCCCTGATCATTCTCATCCTGCCAGGAGGTACGCATCGACATGGAGTCTTTGCCCACCGGCACCGCGATGCCCAGCGCCGGGCAAAGCTCCATCCCTACGGCGTGAACCGCGTCATAAAGCGCTTGGTTCTCACCGGGGTGATCGGCAGCGCTCATCCAGTTGGCGGAAAGCTTGATATCTCCCAGCTTGGCAATCGGCGCGGCCGCAAGGTTGGTAATCGCCTCGGCCACTGCCAGGCGTGCGCTGGCCGCGGGGTTAATCAAGGCAACCGGCGGGCGCTCACCCATGGCCATCGCTTCACCGGCATGCGTGTCATAACTTGCAGTGGTCACCGCTACATCAGCAACCGGCACCTGCCAAGGGCCCACCATCTGGTCACGGGCCACCTGGCCTGTAATCGAGCGGTCGCCAATGGTAATCAAGAAGCTTTTGGATGCCACGGCGGGCAGACGCAAAACGCGGTCCAGCGCTTCGCGAAGGTCCAGGTTATCCAGCATGACGCCGGAAAGCTCGGGCGAGTGACGCTCAAAGCTGCGCTGCATTTTCGGCGCTTTACCGAACAGCACGCTCATCGGCAGATCAATCGGCTTGCTTTGGAAATGGCCATCGCGCACTTCCAAATGGTGATCGGCCTGGGCTTCTCCCACGACGGCATAGGGGCAGCGCTCGCGCTTGCACAGCGCATCAAACGTATCCAGGTCTTCCGGCGCAACGGCCAGTACGTAACGCTCCTGGGCTTCGTTACACCAGATTTCCAGCGGGCTCATGCCCGGCTCGGCGTTGGGCACGGCGCGTAAATCAAAAAGCCCACCGCGGTTACCGTCTTTGACCAGTTCAGGCAGCGCGTTGGAAAGCCCGCCTGCACCGACGTCGTGAATAAAGCGAATCGGATTTTTATCGCCCAGCGACCAGCAGCGGTCGATGACTTCCTGAGCACGCCGCTCGATTTCGGGGTTTTCACGCTGCACCGAGGCAAAATCCAGATCAGCGCTTGAAGTGCCGGAAGACATGCTGGAAGCCGCCCCACCGCCCAGACCGATCAACATCGCCGGCCCGCCCATCACGATCAGCTTGCCGCCCACCGGGATATCGCCCTTTTGAACGTGCTGAGCGCGAATATTGCCGTAACCACCGGCCAGCATGATCGGCTTATGGAAACCGCGCCGCTCAATACCGCCTTCGTTAAGCGTATCCTGCTCATAGGTGCGGAAGTAGCCGTTGAGGTTAGGGCGACCAAATTCATTATTAAACGCGGCGCCGCCAATCGGGCCTTCAAGCATGATGGCAAGGGCTGACTGCATGCGCTCGGGCTTGCCGTAATCAAACGCTTCCCACGGCTGCACGAACTCAGGAATTCGCAGGTTGGAAACGGTAAAGCCCGAAAGCCCCGCTTTCGGTTTGCCGCCGATACCGGTAGCACCCTCATCACGAATTTCACCACCAGAACCAGTCGCGGCACCCGGGAACGGCGCAATCGCGGTGGGGTGATTATGCGTTTCCACCTTCATCAAGATGTGGATCGGCTCTTGATGGGTGCCATATAGCGCGCGCTCACCCTCAGCACCGGTCAGCGGCGTCGCATAAAAGCGCCCTGCCTGACTGCCTTTGATAACCGCCGCATTATCGCTGTACGCCGATAAGACGTTGTCAGGGGAGGTTGCAAAGGTGTTCTTGATCATTTTAAACAGCGAGTGGGACTGCGGCTCGCCGTCAATCACCCAGTCGGCGTTGAAAATTTTATGTCGGCAGTGCTCTGAGTTCGCCTGCGCAAACATCATCAGCTCAACGTCAGTGGGGTTCCGCTGAAGTTCGTTGAAGGCATCTACCAAGTAATCAACTTCATCGTCGGCCAGCGCCAGACCCAACTCGCGGTTAGCGGTCACCAGTGCATCACGGCCACTGTTCAGGATATCCACACTGCCCAGCGGCGCCGGCGCGTGATGGGCAAACAATCTTGCCGCATCAGACGCGTCATCAAGCACCGTCTCCGTCATGCGGTCGTGCAATAACGCCGCCAGGACCGCTAGACTCTCGTCACTGGGCGAAGCGCTAAACCCTACCCGGTAATCAATTCCACGCTCTATACGCCGAATTTCTGACAGCCCGCAGTTATGCGCGATATCGGTCGCTTTCGATGACCAGGGTGACTGAGTACCTAAACGCGGCACCACCAGAAAACGCTCGCTCTGGGTAGGTGCCTCAGTGCTGGTATGCGTACCGTAATCCAACAGCTGTGTCAGACGCTCTTGGGAGGCGTCACTGAGTTCTTCATGGTGATCGATAAAATGAACATAGTGGGCAGACAGTGCCTCCACCTCGGGAACACGTTCACGCAGCATCGTTAACAGCCGTGTATGACGGAAGGCAGAAAGGGCGGGCGCGCCTCGCAGTTCGAGCATATCCTGAAGCCTCTAGAGCAGAGAAAATTCGTGCAGGGAAATAGCAGGCCGCAACGCGGCCCCCTTAAATGACACTAATTAGCCACTATGATACTGGAAAGCGGCGGCCACACGAAATCAACAAGGTGACAGCATGATCCTGGCTGGGTATCGTGGCAGCCTGTTTCATGCCGACAAGACTCCATGCCGACATTGATCTACCAACATTTCATTGCGCGTTTTCGCCTGTATTTTACCTTAAGCATCATCGTCTTACTGATATTGGCACCGACCATACCCAAGGTACCGACAGGTGAACATTTAACGCAGATTCAAGCCAAAGATTTTATTACGGCCCATACGCGCAACACCCCCACGACCTATTATGAAGGCCGTCAGGGGCCAACCGGCTTTGAGTACGAGCTGATGCACCAGTTCGCCGAATATTTAGGCGTGAGCCTCAACCTCAATGCCAAGCATCATGCTGAGAGCGTTTTGTCAGCGGTACGTGATCATGGCGACCTTGGCGCAGCGGCGCTGCCTCTTCTCCCCAATACATCAGAGGTATATTACACGCGTCCGATTATTCAAATGCAGCCGCTGGTTGTCTACCGACGGGGCTTGCACGGTATACAGGAGCCCGGCGACCTGGTGGGCCTTGAGCTGGGTACGTTGAGCCAAGCGGGTACCAGCGAAGCTCTGCGCGAACTCCAACGTGAGTATGCTGATTTAAGCTGGAAGGAGTCTCACGAGCTGGAAGTGGCTGAGCTGCTCGCTCAGGTTGAAAGCGGCATGCTGGATGCAGCGGTTATTTTTGATCATCAGTTTCGGCTTAATCGCCTCTTTTTCCCTAACGTTGAGCGGGGCTTTTTACTCGGCGATCCGCTTTCCATGGTCTGGGCCGTACCTAGGGGTCGTGGCTTAGGGTTGCTGGAGGCCGCCAATGATTTCCTGCAAAAACTGCAGGAAAACGGCACGCTCAACCATCTGGTGAACCGCTACTTTGGCCATGACGACTACCTGGAGTATGTCGGCACGCGTACCTTCCTGGGCCACCTTGACGCGCGCCTACCCCAGTTTACCGACCTGTTTAAGCAGGCCGCCGCCACAACCGGATTTGACTGGAAGCTGCTGGCCGCGGTGGGCTATCAGGAGTCTCATTGGGACGCCGATGCGGTTTCCCCCACCGGTGTACGCGGGCTGATGATGCTGACCCACCCGACCGCGAGCGAAATGGGTGTGGCTAATCGGCGCGACGCGGCGCAAAGCATTGATGGTGGCGCCCGCTACCTGCGTAGTCTTAAAGACCGGCTGCCTGAAAGCATTACCGGTAATGACCGCATGTACATGGCCATGGCGGCCTACAATATTGGCCTTGGCCATCTTTACGATGCGCGCAAACTGACAGAAGTACGCGGAAAAGATCCCAACCTGTGGAACGATGTACGCGAGACGCTGCCGCTATTACAGCATCAGGAGTGGTACAGCCAAACGCGCCATGGTTACGCACGCGGCGGCGAACCGGTCATTTACGTGCGCAATATTCGTCGCTATTACGAAATGATCGAGTACGTAGAGCGCAGCCGTCAGCAGTTTTTTCAATTAGAGCAGGCAGGCATTGAAGATCCCTCCCAGCTGCCTTTTGAACTGATTCCCCCGCTCACCCCCTAATCTTCTTAAAGCGCTTTACGGCTAACGCTGCTGATGATTAACGCCCTAACATTGACAATGGTTATGCAAATAACCATTGTTGTACAATACACAATGGTATCGGCATGCTTGGTGCACGATACTCATATCACTGTTTTCAGATATAAATTGTGGTCTTGGAGGGCATAAAAAAGGAAATTTACGCCGTTTGAATTACGCTTTGCAGACATACAAGTAAAAACGTTCGCCGCCCCAGGCAGCTCGCCGTCAACAGAACAGGTTGGCTTACATCATCGCCATGCGCGCTCAATAGCTGCCATATATTGTCATAATGGGAAACCAGGGATCGCTTTGATGAACGCCAACGTCGATACATTTTCAAGCTATGAGAACGAAGTGCAGGCTCTGCGCGAAGCGCTTCAAAATCGCCTGGCGCAACTGCTGCCTGAAAGCCATGAACACGATCTGGTTTGCGAGGCGATGCGCGAAGGCACCCTGGCACCCGGCAAACGTATTCGCCCTCTTCTACTCATGCTTGCAGCACAGGACCTAGGCTGCGAGCCAGATAAGCCAGGCCTTCTGGATCTGGCATGTGCCGTGGAAATGATCCACGCCGCATCGCTGATCCTTGACGACATTCCCTCAATGGATAACGCGCTTTTGCGCCGAGGTAGGCCCACCATTCACCGCCAGTTCGGCGAAAATGTCGCGATCCTTGCCGCCGTAGCGCTTCTCAGCCGGGCCTTTGGCGTGGTGGCAACGGCAGACGGCTTATCGGATACCTGCAAGACGCAGGCGGTGGCAGAGCTTTCCACTGCTGCCGGTTTACCGGGGCTGGTTCAGGGTCAGTTTCGCGACTTAAGCGAAGGCGGTAGCGCCCGCAGCGCCGAGGCCATACTCACGACCAACACGCTTAAAACCGGCGTGCTGTTTGATGCCACGCTGCAAATGGCCGCCATTGCCGCAGGTACCACGCCCGAGGTACGCCATTCGCTGCGCTGCTTTGCTCAGGACCTGGGGCAGGCTTTTCAACTGCTGGATGACCTTTGCGATGGCCTGAGCGGTACCGGCAAGGACATTAATAAAGACAGCGGTAAATCAACGCTGGTAGCCATGCTAGGCACTCAAGCCGTGCGTCAACGCCTTCAGGAGCACCTGCATAGCGCTGATGAGCATTTGTCATCTGCTTGCGCGCAGGGGGCGGCGACCCGGCGCTTCATGCACACCTGGTTCGATAAGCAGTTGGCCATGTTTAACTGACGCACCGTCAGCCGTTTCTCCGCGCAGGGCTGAAAGTTAAGCAAAATTAGCACTGATTTAGCTAAGCATTCAGGTTCAAAGCCCCCGGGTTTAAGGATTCAGATTCAAGGGAGTGGCAATGAAGGACACCGAGCTCACGCAGCGTAAAAACGATCACTTGGATATTGTGCTCAACCCAGCACTGGCTAGAAAAACCATCCGTACGGGGTTTGCGCGCTGGCGCTTTGAGCACTGCGCCCTGCCCGAGCTTGATCTAGACAGCATTGATCTACGCACCGTACTGTTTGGGCGCACCCTACAGGCCCCTCTGCTGATTAGCTCAATGACCGGCGGCGCCAGCCGGGCCACCAACATCAATCGCTATTTGGCCCAAGCGGCCCAAACCCTGGGCCTTGCCATGGGCGTTGGCTCCCAGCGCGTGGCGCTTGAGAGCGAAGCCAACTGGGGGTTAACCAGCGAACTGCGCCAGATTGCCCCCGATATTCCTCTGCTCGCCAACCTCGGCGCGGCGCAACTACTTGGCAAGCACGGCGTTGACTATGCCCGCCAGGCAGTCGACATGATCGAGGCCGATGCACTGATTGTGCACATCAACCCGTTACAAGAAGCCCTGCAAACCGGAGGGGACCGTGACTGGCGCGGCATTCTGCTGGCGATAGAGCAGGTAGCGAAAACGTTGGCGGTACCGGTGGTGGTGAAAGAAGTCGGTGCGGGGCTCTCAGCATCGGTTGGCCGCCAGCTAGCGGGCGCGGGTGTTGCCATGCTGGATGTTGCCGGTGCCGGTGGCACCAGCTGGGCCGCCGTAGAAGGCGAGCGCGCCAGCACGCCGCAAAAACGCGCCGTGGCCATGGCCTTTGCCGACTGGGGCATTCCAACGGCCCAAGCGCTGTGCGATTTACGTAAAACGCTACCCCATATGCCCTTAATCGCGTCAGGAGGTATTAACGACGGCATTGACGCCGCAAAAGCGCTCTGTCTGGGAGCCCAACTGGTAGGCCAGGCGGCAGCGAGCTTAAACAGCGCCAATACCTCAGCCGAGGCGGTCATCGAACACTTTCAAATCCTGATCGAGCAGCTGCGGGTTGCCTGTTTTTGTACGGGTAGCGCGGATTTAGTCGCGTTAAAGCACGCCACACTGCTGCGTATAGAGAACGACGCATGAGCCACTATGCGGTTGTTGCGCCACCGCTATATAGCCACGTCAAAGCCCTGCAGGCGCTTGCTTTACAGTTGATTGAACGCGGCCATCAGGTAACGTTTGTGCAACAGTTTGAAGCGCGTGGCCTGCTTAGCGACTCACGCATCGGCTTTTACCCGCTGGGCGAGCAGCGCCTTCCTGCGGGTAGCTTGGCCAAGACCTTAACGCGGGCAGCACGTCCATCGGGCCTAGGGCTTTTTTGGTTAATCAGCGATTTGGCCCGCACCACCGATATGCTGTGCAGCGAATTACCTGCGGCCCTTGAAGCGCTTGGCGTGGATGGACTGATTGTGGATCAAATGGAAGCGGCCGGCGGGTTGGTCGCCGACGCGCTGGGCCTGCCTTATGTATCGGTGGCATGTGCCCTGCCGGTCAACCGCGAGCCGGGGCTGCCGCTACCCGTGATGCCGTTTGCCTATTCAAACAGCGCCCAGGCCAGGCACCGTTATGAGGTCAGCGAAACCATTTATGACTGGCTAATGCGCCCCCAGGCGCGCGTTATTGCCCGACATGCCCAGCGCTTTGGATTAACGCCCCGCCACACGCTCCACGACTGTTTATCGCCGTTGGCCCAAATCAGCCAAACGCCCTTAGCGCTCGACTTCCCCCGCACCGTTCTACCCGCCTGCTTTCATGCGGTAGGCCCCTTGCGTGAACCTAAACCGGATACGGCTAAATTGAGCGCACACGCCGATATGCCCACGCAGCCGTTTGTGTTTGCCTCGCTAGGCACGCTCCAGGGCCATCGCTACCGGTTATTTTGCAAAATAGCCCAGGCCTGTCAGCAGCTCAATATGCCGCTTTTGATTGCCCACTGCGGCGGGCTAAATGCTGCCCAGGTTAACCAGCTTAAAACCTACCCGGCCACTTTCGTTACCGATTTTGCCGACCAGCGGGCTGTTTTAGAGCAGGCACGGGCCGTTATTACCCATGGCGGCTTGAATACGGTAATTGATGCAGTCGAAAGCGCTACTCCGATGCTTGCCATTCCTATCGCCTTCGACCAGCCAGGCGTTGCCGCGCGCATCGCCCATCACGGGATCGGCCAACGCGTTTCTCGTTTTTCAAGCGCATCGACGGTGGCCAAACGGTTGGGCCGCCTGCTCAACAACGATGCTTATCAGCAGCGCCTGCACGCCATGCGCGCACCGCTCGCCCAGGCAGGCGGAGCGAAACAGGCCGCCGATATAATCGAGCAGGCGCTATGCGAACAGCGTCCGGTGCTGGCGAGGGCGGCATGATGAATACCCAGTGGGATGTGATTTTAGTAGGCGCAGGCTTGGCCAACGGGTTGATAGCCTGGAGGCTGAAGCAGCGCCAACCTGCACTAAAGGTGCTGGTACTGGAAGCCGGGGAACGGCCGGGCGGCAACCATACCTGGTCGTTTCATGAAGGCGACGTGAGCGCAGCGCAACATGCCTGGCTTGCCCCGTTGGTAGCTCAGCGCTGGCAGGGTTATGAGGTGCGCTTTCCTGAATTTACCCGCAAGCTGCCCAGTGCTTATTTAAGCGTGACCTCTGAGCGCTTTGCGAGCGTCATGGAAGAAGCCCTAGGTGAGCATTTAATAACCCATACTCAAGTGGCTAACTTAACGCCCACCAGCGTCGAGCTACCCGACGGCACCACGCTTAGCGCAGCCGCGGTGATCGATGGCAGGGGTTATCAGCCAAGCCCGCATTTGACCATTGGCGCTCAGGCGTTTATTGGCCAGCAGTGGCAGCTGAGCAAACCTCACGGCCTAACCCAACCACTCTTAATGGATGCCACTGTCGATCAGGCATCAGGCTACCGCTTCGTCTATACGCTGCCGCTTTCCGCCGATGAACTTCTAATCGAAGATACGCATTACATTGATCAAGATACGCTTGATGAACAACAGGCACGCGCCAATATCAAACATTACGCGGCGGCCCAGGACTGGCAGCTAAAAACGCTTAAGCGCGAGGAACGCGGCAACCTGCCGATCACCCTTGCGGGCGATTTCGAGGCGTTCTGGCAGGCGGCGCAGCAGCAACCCATGAGCGGGCTACGCGCCGGGCTTTTTCACTCAACGACCGGGTATTCATTGCCCCACGCGGTCGAACTGGCCGATCTGATCGCTGCACAGCAAATCCTTAACACCAGCACGCTGTTTGAGCTGATAAAACGCTTTGCCGCCCAGCGCTGGCGGCAGCAGCGCTTTTTTCGCATGCTCAACCGCATGCTGTTCCTGGCCGGGCCAGCGGAGAATCGCTGGCGAGTCATGCAGCGCTTTTATGGCTTGAACGACGCGCTTATCGCGCGCTTTTACGCAGGCCATCCGACCCTGGCCGACAAGGCCCGAATCCTGTCAGGCAAGCCGCCAGTCCCGGTGGGCGAAGCCCTTCAGGCCGTGCTTAAACAAACCCCTCGGCTGCGAGCCTTTCATAATGAGTAAAACGATCGTAATTGGATCTGGCTTTGGCGGTCTGGCCCTGGCCATTCGTTTACAGGCGGCGGGCGTACCCACGCTGATTCTGGAGCAGCGCGACAAGCCCGGCGGGCGCGCCTATGTCTACAAGGATCAGGGCTTTACCTTCGACGCAGGTCCCACGGTAATCACCGACCCAAGCGCTATTGAAGAACTATTTACCCTGGCGGGCAAACGCCTGGAAGACTACGTCGAACTAATGCCGGTCACGCCCTTTTATCGCCTGTGCTGGGAATCGGGAAAGGTATTCAATTACGACAACGATCAGGCAAACCTTGAGGCGCAGATAGCCCGCTTTAATCCTCAGGACGTAGAAGGCTACCGGCGTTTTTTAGACTACTCCCAGGCAGTGTTTAAAGAAGGCTATCTAAAGCTTGGCAGCGTTCCTTTCCTGTCGTTTCGCGATATGGTGAAGGCTGGCCCACAGCTGGCGCGTCTTCAGGTCTGGCGCAGCGTTTACAGCATGGTTGCCAAGTTTATTGAAGACGATCACTTGCGCCAGGCGTTCTCGTTTCATTCGCTGCTGGTCGGCGGCAACCCGTTTGCCACCTCCTCCATATACACACTGATTCACGCCCTTGAGCGCGAATGGGGCGTATGGTTTCCGCGCGGCGGCACGGGCGCGCTGGTTCAAGGCATGGTTCAGCTGTTTAAAGACCTCGGCGGCGAAATCGAGCTTAACGCAGAAGTCACGCAGCTTGAGGCTGAGGGCAATACTCTACAGGCGGTACAGCTTGCCGATGGGCGGCGTATCGAGGCGAGTGCTGTAGCATCGAATGCCGATGTGGTGCACACCTATGAAAAGCTTTTAGGCCACCATCCGGTAGGTGCCAAGCGCAGCACCTCGCTCAAGCGCAAGCGCATGAGCAACTCGCTGTTCGTGCTCTACTTCGGGCTTAACCATCATCACGATCAGCTAGCTCATCACACCGTCTGCTTTGGGCCGCGCTACAAGGAACTGATTGACGATATCTTCAACAGCGACGCACTGGCCGAGGATTTTTCGCTCTACCTTCACGCGCCGTGCGTTACCGACCCCTCTTTGGCGCCGCCTGGCTGCGGAAGCTACTACGTGCTGGCCCCAGTACCGCATTTAGGCACCGCTAATCTGGATTGGGAAGTAGAAGGACCCCGCTTGCGCGAGCGCATTTTCGACTACCTTGAACAGCACTATATGCCGGGGCTGCGCGAGCAGCTGGTGACTCACCGCATGTTCACGCCGTTTGATTTTCGCGATCAGCTGGGCGCCTATCAGGGCTCGGCGTTTTCCGTCGAGCCGATTCTTACCCAAAGCGCCTGGTTCCGCCCGCATAACCGGGATAGCCGGATTGCTAACCTTTACCTGGTGGGAGCCGGCACGCATCCCGGTGCAGGCGTGCCTGGGGTGATCGGCTCGGCCAAAGCAACGGCCGGGTTAATGTTGGAGCAACTGGCCCCATGAATCAGCCGCTGCTTGATCACGCCACCCAGACCATGGCCGTCGGCTCGAAAAGCTTCGATACTGCGGCCAAGTTGTTCGATGCCCGTACACGGCGCAGTGCGTTGATGCTCTACGCCTGGTGCAGGCACTGCGATGACGTTATTGATGATCAGACGCTGGGCTTTAACGCCATGGTCGATAGCCCGAGCAGCGCCCAGCAGCGCCTGGCTACCCTGCAAGAGCAGACCCAGCAGGCTTACGCTGGCGAACCCATGCAAACGCCTGCCTTTGCGGCATTTCAGGAGGTTGCTCTTGGGCACTCGATTCCGCCCAAACGCGCGTTCGAGCATCTTGAAGGGTTCGCCATGGACGTGCGTGAGGAGCGCTACATTACTTTCGACGATACGCTGCGCTACTGTTATCACGTCGCGGGTGTAGTGGGGTTGATGATGGCGCAGGTAATGGGTGTACGCGATGACGCCGTTCTGGATCGCGCCTGCGACCTGGGGCTGGCCTTTCAGTTAACCAATATTGCCCGGGATATTGTGGAGGATGCCCGCGTGGGGCGCTGCTATCTGCCCGAGAGCTGGCTTATAGAAGAGGGACTTTCACCGACGGCGCTTGCCGACCCTGCCTACCGCCCTCAGGTGGCGCGGCTTGCCAATCGACTGGTCGAAGAAGCCGAGCCCTACTACACCTCTGCAACCGCCGGGCTTGCCGGGCTACCGTTGCGCTCGGCCTGGGCAATTGCCACCGCCCACGGGGTATATCGTAAAATTGGCTTGAAAGTGCAGCGCGCCGGAGAAAACGCCTGGGACAAGCGTCAGGGCACAAGTACCTATGAAAAAGTGGCCCTGCTGATCAAGGGCGCTACACAGGCACTTAGTTCTCGCGTGGTGACACCGGCGCCGCGCCCTTCGGGTCTTTGGCAGCGTCCGGACTAGCCGATTTGGCCTGACGGTTTCTTAATACCGCCTGGAGCTTTTCCACCGGCGGCGAGTATAAAAAACCAAACGATACGCACTCTTCCCGGCTTTTAACGACATGATGCAGGCGGTGCGCTGTGTACAGGCGCTTGAGATAGCCGCGCCGAGGGATATAACGAAACGGCCAACGCTTATGTACTAGCCCATCGTGCACGATGAAGTAGATCGCGCCATAAGCCGTCATGCCCGCGCCAATCCACTGCAGGGGCCAGAGGCCTGCCGTGCCCAGCGCAATGAGAACAATGGCCAGCACGGCAAACACCACGGCGTATAAATCGTTGAGCTCAAACCACCCCGTGCGCGGCCGATGGTGCGAGCGATGCCAGCCCCATCCCCAGCCGTGCATGATGTACTTATGCGCCAGCGTGGCGATAAGCTCCATGCTTGCCACCGTGACCAAAACAATTAACACATTCCACGCCATAAGCGCCGCTTCTCCCTGACACTGCCTCTATAGCTACCGGCCACGTTGGCCGCTGCATCGAACAACGCCCAACTCCCGCCACCGCGACTTTAGCGCACAAGCGTTAGACATAAGACAATCTAGCGCCTGGCTGCAAAAAACGCTTTCAATAACTTTTTGGCCGACGGCGCCAAAACTCCCGCCGTCACTTCAACATGATGATTAAACCACGGCTGGGCCAGCAGATTGGCCTTGGATTCCACCATACCGGTACGCGGCTCGGCGGCACCATACACCAAGCGCTTTAGCCGGGCATGCACAATGGCACCAGCACACATCATGCAGGGCTCCAGCGTGACATACAGCGTACATCCATCCAAGCGGTAGTTGCCGCTCTGCTTTCCAGCCTCACGCAACGCACGGATTTCCGCATGGCCACTCGGGTCACAGCTGGCGACCGGCGCGTTGTGCGCCGCGGCAAGCACTTCTCCTTGCGCATCGACCACCACGGCCCCCACCGGTACTTCGCCTGCCTCAGCAGCCAGGTGCGCCTGTTCAAGGGCACGGTGCATGTAAAATTCATCGCTGCGTATCAAGGCAAACTCCGCTAAGGTAGCAAAACAATTGTAGCAACGGCTGAGCCGCCGTATGTGATATCCGCCACTATGGATCACACTAGATAGCACCAAGGATACCTAGAATGACCGACGCGCTGAATACGCTAGTAAATTTACTTGAGCTTGAAGCCCTCGAAGAGACGCTGTTTCGTGGTCAAAGCCAGGATTTAGGCTTTCCTCAGCTGTATGGCGGGCAGGTATTGGGTCAAGCACTCGCGGCGGCTTCGCGCACAGTGCCAGAGGAGCGTCGCCCCCACTCCCAGCACGGTTATTTTCTGCGCCCCGGCGATCCGCACCGCCCGGTCGTGTATCAGGTCGATAACGTGCGCGATGGCGGAAGCTTTACTACCCGTCGCGTAACGGCAATTCAAAAAGGCCGGCCGATTTTCTTCTGTAGCGCCTCTTTTCACAGTGCTGAAGACGGGTTTCATCATCAGCGCGCGATGCCTCAGGTCGAGTCGCCAGAAGCCCTGATTGAGAGCGGCGCCGCCAAGCATGCTCGCTTTCCTGGCCACCCAATCGAGTTTTTGCATATTAAAGGCAACCCGGATAATGGCGCTCCGGCAGGGCAGTGCTTGTGGTTTCGTTTTTCAGGCACGCTGCCGGACGACCCGGCACTGCACCGAAATCTGCTGTCTTATGCTTCGGACTTCAACCTGCTGACCACGAGCCTGCTGCCCCACGGCATTCAGTTCACTGACCCTAAACTACGTATCGCAAGCCTTGACCATACGCTGTGGCTGCACGAAGACACGCGACTGGATGAGTGGTTGCTGTACGTGATTGATTCGCCCTGGGCGGGCGGTTCAAGAGGCTTGGCTCGCGGGCATATCTATAGCCGCGATGGCCGCCTAATTGCCTCTACGGCCCAGGAAGGGCTAACGCGCATGCATGATGAGCCGATTCGTTAACCCGATAAAACTGGGCCTTCGGCAGGTAATAAGCACTCAATAAAAACATGTATAAACGACAACGCCCGCAGCCAGTGCGGGCGTTGTAAGAGCCATCAGCAGATTTTAGCCGCCGTAAACGTCATTAATCGTTTTCAGCGGGTAGTGCGCCGGGTAAGGCTTGCGCGCAACGCCTGAGTCTACCGCCGCCTGGGCGACCGCTGATGAGACGCGCTCAAGCAGACGAACATCGACCGGCGTAGGGATAATGTACTCGCGGCCAAAGCTCATTTCCGTGCGCTCATAAGCGCTAAGCACTTCCTCCGGCACCGGCTCACGGGCCAGATCTTTCAGGGCGTGCACAGCGGCAAGCTTCATGGCTTCGTTAATACGCGTGGCACGGACGTCCAGTGCACCCCGGAAAATAAACGGGAAACCCAGTACGTTGTTCACCTGATTGGGGAAGTCTGAGCGACCGGTGGCCATTATAACGTCCGGGCGCGCTTCGCGGGCAACATCCGGATGAATTTCAGGATCTGGGTTGGTGCAGGCAAAAATAACCGGATCTGCGGCCATCTTTTTAACCTGCTCAGCCGACAGCAGGCCCGGGCCGGAAAGACCGATAAACACATCGGCGCCGTCGATAGCGTCATTTAGCGTACGCATCTCGGTATCCAGGGCAAACTCGGCCTTGTACTCATTGATTCCATCACGCCCGGCATGAATAACGCCACGGCGATCCAGCATGACCAGATTTTCTTTTTTGGCACCACAGGAAACCAGCAAACGCATACAGGCAATGGCAGCGGCACCGGCGCCCATGCAAACGATCTTAACGTTCTCGATGGTCTTACCGGCAATGTCCAGCGCATTCAGCATGCCAGCGGCCGTGACGATAGCGGTACCGTGCTGGTCATCGTGAAATACAGGAATGCTGCAGCGTTCAGACAACGCCTTTTCAATTTCAAAACACTCGGGCGCCTTGATATCTTCAAGGTTAATGCCACCCCAGGTATCGGCAATGCGGGCAACGGTATCGATAAATGCCTGTGGGCTTTCGGCGTCCACCTCGATATCCACCGAGTTGATGCCCGCAAAGCACTTGAACAGCACGCCCTTGCCTTCCATGACGGGTTTACTTGCCAGCGGACCAAGATTCCCCAGGCCCAGGATGGCGCTTCCATCGGTAATAACCGCGACTAAATTTCCCTTACCCGTATAACGGTAAGCATTTTCTGGATCGCGGGCGATTTCGCGAACCGGCTCGGCAACGCCTGGGCTATAGGCCATTGCCAAGTCGCGAGCCGTTGCGGTGGGTTTGGTTAATTCTACTGAAAGCTTACCGGGAATCGGTTTTGCATGATAATCCAGCGCTGCCTGCTTATTTGCATCCGTCATAGTCAGGGTCCAATTAGCCTAAAGTAGATATAAGTGCATTCAGAATATAGAAAAATTCAAGTCGCCTCAAGCTAGCGGTCAACTCAAAAAGAAAACGCCAGTTTTAGCGAATATTCCTTCACGTTAAATACTTTTCTCAGCTATTTGCTGAATCTTATACAACCCCACGTTAGCCATAACGGTTTACTTATTGCTGTATTGCAGCATTTTTGAAAATTCATTCCATTTTTAAGAACCAACAAAAAACCCACGCCGAGGCGTGGGTTTTGTGCAGCGTACAATGTACGTGCAGGGTGGTTGATCCGTTAGGATTAACCGCGCTTGACAGCAGCGCCAAAACGCTTGTTGAAGCGCTCTACACGGCCACCAGTGGTCGCTTGCTTCTGCTTACCAGTGTAGAACGGGTGGCAGTTGGAGCATACGTCCAGCGAGAAATCCTGGCCAGAAGTAGTGCCAACCTGGAAGCTAGCACCGCAAGAGCAGTTAGCGGTGACCGTGTTGTAATTCGGGTGGATACCTTGTCTCATCGTGATGACCTCATAAGCTGTATGCCGCCACCTGATCCGTTGCCAGGCACCGCATACGGGTTTGGAATAAACTGCTAACCGGTTACCCGCTTGATCGTTTAGATTCACAGCGGCCGCATATTTTAGCAAAACTTATCGCCGGAGGCCAATTGCCTGACACTGTTTCTTTGCAGGTGCTGAAAGTTGCCCTGCCTTCTCCACTGCGTCGCCTGTTTGATTACTTACCGGCGAGCCACCCTCCTCCCTGTGGCTGGCAGTTGGGGCTTCGTGTGCGCGTGCCGTTTGGCCGGCGCGAAGTGGTAGGCGTGATTGTCGAGCTAGCCGATACCAGTGAGCTACCGCGCAGCCAGCTACGAGCGGTTAGCGAAGCGCTGGATGACGCGCCGCTTCCCGATGACTGGCTGTGGCTGTGCCGATTTGCTGCACGCTACTACCAGCACAGTTTGGGCGATACGCTGCAACACGCAATGCCCGCCAGGCTGCGCCAGGGCCACCCGATGGCCGGGCGCACGCAAACGCTTTGGCTTGCCAATATGCAAACGCAACCGGCGTTAAGTCGTGCCCCCAAACAGGCCGAGCTTTACGCCCTCCTCAGCCAGCATCCCCACGGCTTGCCCACCCGCGCCGTCAGCGCGCATGGTTTTACTCGCGATCAATTGCTAGCACTGACCAAAAAAGGCCTGGCCACCCAGCAGGAAATTGTTCTGACCGCCCCCGAGCCGCCTAGTGGCAATCTGCTTGCGACACCCGCCCTACCGCTTAATCGCGAACAGGCGGCGACGCTGGCTGCCCTGCATGAAAAGCTGGATGGCTATCACCCGTGCCTGCTTGAAGGGGTGACCGGCAGCGGTAAAACCGAAATTTATCTACAGCTCATTGAGTCAGTGGCGGCTAAAGGCAAGCAGTCGCTGGTGTTAGTGCCCGAAATCGGCCTGACGCCGCAAACCCTGGCACGCTTTAGAAGCCGCTTTCGGGTACCGGTAGTTGCCCTGCATTCAGGGCTAACCGACCCGGAACGTTTAGACGTTTGGGAGGCCGCAGCAAGCGGCCGTGCCTTGGTTATTATCGGCACGCGTTCGGCGATTTTCACCCCGCTTGCCAACCCGGGGGCGATTATTGTCGATGAAGAGCACGACGGCTCTTATAAGCAGCACGGCGGGCTGCGCTACCATGCTCGGGATCTTGCCGTGGCACGCGCACACTATCACGGCATCCCGCTGCTCCTGGGCAGCGCCACACCATCGCTTGAAAGCTTGCAGCAGGCGCTTTCCGGTAGCTATCGCCACTTGCGCCTTACTCAGCGCCCCAGCCGCCACCAGCCCGCCAAGCTGGAGCTGATTGACTTACGCCATCAGCGGCGTCAGGGAGGGCTATTACCCAATGCGATCAAAGCGATTAAAAGCACGCTGAGCGCGGGCAAGCAGGTGCTGATCTTTATCAACCGGCGCGGCTTTGCGCCCACGCTTGCCTGTCACGCCTGCGGCTGGATGGCGGAGTGTGGCCAATGCGATTCACGCATGACGCTGCACCGTCAACCGCCGCTACTCGCCTGCCATCATTGCGATAGCCGCCGTGCCTTGCCAGACGCCTGCCCAGAGTGCGGCAGCGGCGACCTGCGCGCCCTGGGAAGCGGCACCGAGCGCACTGAAGAGACGCTCCAAGGGCTTTTCCCCAAGGTGGCCGTTCACCGCATTGACCGCGACAGCACGCGCAAAAAAGACAGCTTCGAGCAGATACTCAAAGAGATTCATCGCGGCGAACCCTGCCTGCTGGTGGGTACCCAAATGCTCGCCAAAGGGCACCATCTGCCTCACGTCACCTTAGTGGTGGTGGTGAATGCCGATGGCGGCCTTTATGCCGCTGATTTTCGAGCGCTGGAGCATAGCGCGCAGCTACTTGAGCAGGTGGCCGGCCGTGCCGGTCGGGCGGCTGACCCGGGCCGGGTGCTGGTACAGACCTTACATCCCGATGATCCGCATCTAGGCCAGCTGGCCGAACACGGCTACGGAGCATTGGCCAGAAACCTTCTGGAAGAACGACGTCTAGCGCAGCTGCCGCCCTTTACCTTTATGGCGTTGTTAAGGGTGGAAAGCCCTCAGGAGGAAGCGGCTCTCACGCTTGCCCAGCAAGCGGGCCAGGCGCTACGTGAATGGCTTAAGACCTCAGGCCTTGCCACTAACTGCCTGGGCCCGGTGCCTGCGCCCATGGAGCGTCGCCAAAACCGTTACCATATCCACCTTATGCTGGCGGCTAACAAGCGTAGCCAGCTGCATACCGCGGCCAGTTGGCTAGTGCAATGGATGGAAGCCAATCGCGAGGCCCGCAAGGTCCGCTGGTCGATTGATATTGACCCGCAAACGCTGGCTTAACTTAAGCTTTTCGCTGCAAAAAAGCCGCCCGCAGGCGCGGGCACTTAAGCATGGATCGCATCAACACCTTTGAAACTGCGCGCCAAATGCTGATAATGACCGCTTTGCTGCTGCACCTAGGCCTGGTTGATACATCTACGTTGATGCACTTATGTTGATGCACTTATGTTGATGCACCTAGTTAAGTGCGCGCCTGCACACGCCGCCACCGACGTTATCCGGATACCCAAATGAAAGACACGATTATTTCTCTGCTCAACGGCGCCGTAGACGCGCTCAAGCTCCAAGGCGTGCTGCCTGATGATCTTCAGCCCACCATCAAAGTCGATCCGACCAAAGATAAGGCCCACGGCGACTACGCCACCAACCTGGCGCTGATGCTGGCCAAACCGGCAGGCAAAAATCCCCGAGAGCTGGCCGAGACACTGATTGCTGCGCTGCCCGAAAGCGACGCTATCCAAAAAACCGAGATCGCCGGGCCTGGATTCATCAACTTTTTTGCCGCCGCCGACGCCGCCGCGCAGATTGTTGCTCAGGTGCTGGATAGCGGCGACGCATTTGGCCGCAGCATGGTTGGTCAGGCGGAAAAAGTGCAGGTCGAGTTTGTATCGGCCAACCCGACGGGCCCTTTGCACGTGGGCCATGGCCGCGGTGCCGCCATTGGCGACTGCCTGTGCCGCCTGCTGGAAGCCACGGGTTATGACGTTACGCGCGAATTTTATTACAACGATGCGGGCGCGCAGATTGCCAACCTGGCCCGCTCGGTACAGGCGCGTGCCAAAAATCTGGGTCCTGATGATGAAAGCTGGCCGGAAGACGGCTATCGCGGCGAATATATTAGCGATGTCGCCAACGACTACCTGGCAGGTAAAACCGTCACCGCTGATGATCGCGAAGTCACCGCCAAGGCGGATGCTGATGACCTGGACGCCATTCAGGAATTTGCCGTTGCCTGGCTACGCCGTGAGCAGGATCTGGACCTCAAAGCCTTTGGCGTCGAGTTTGATGTCTACTTCCTGGAATCCTCGCTCTATCAGGATGGCAAGGTGAACGAAGCGGTTGAAAAGCTTGTCGCTAACGGCCACACCTATGAAGACGACGGCGCCATGTGGCTGCGCACCACCGACTTTGGTGATGACAAAGACCGCGTGATGCGTAAGCGCGAAGGCGGCTATACCTACTTCCTGCCTGACGTGGCCTACCACCTGGATAAATGGCAGCGCGGTTTCACTACCGTGATTAACGAACAGGGGGCCGATCACCACTCGACCGTTACCAGGGTGCGTGCCGGCCTGCAGGCGTTAGAAGTAGGCATTCCCAAGGGCTGGCCCGATTACGTGCTGCACCAGATGGTCATGGTGACGCGCTCAGGCGTTGAGGTAAAACTCTCCAAACGGGCCGGCAGCTACGTCACGGTACGTGATTTGATCGACGAAGTCGGCCGCGATGCCACGCGTTTTTTCCTGGCTGCACGCCGCGCCGACTCGCAGCTCACTTTCGACATTGACCTGGCGCGCTCGCAGTCCAACGACAACCCGGTGTACTACATCCAATACGCCCATGCCCGGGTATGCAGCATGCTGCGCAAAACTGAGGCGGCAGATCAACCGTTTGATCATACGCAGGCCATGGCCAACCTGGCCCTGCTGGATAGCGACCAGGAGAAGGCCGTGCTTAACCGCTTGGCCCGCTACCCAGAGGTTGTTCAAACCGCCGCCCGAAACCGTGAACCGCAGCAAGTGGCTCAGTACCTGCTGGATCTAGCGGGTGATTTCCACACCTGCTACAACGCGGTTAAAGTCATGGTCGAGGACGATACGTTACGCAACGTTCGCCTGGCGCTGGGCCTGGCAACCCGGCAGGTGCTGCGCAATGGTCTGGATCTGATGGGCGTCAGCGCCCCAGAGGAGATGTAAACCATGGCCAGCCCGCGCAAAAAGCCCTCTCGCCGTGGCGCTACGTCACAGCGCAAGGCCGCCCGCACCTCAGGCAGTTCGGGCGGAGGTTTTCGTCTCCCCGGCTGGCTGTGGGGTCTTGCTGGCATGGCGGCAGGCTTCTTTCTGGCTCAACACCAGCACGGCACAGCACCCTGGCAGGACAAGCCCAGCGACCAGCCCCAGGCAACGGTGCTCTCCAAGCCAGAAAGCCCAGAGCGGGCCGCCGCACGCGAGACGGAAACTCAACCGTCGATGCCGACGTTTGAGTTTTATACGCTGCTGCCGGAAACCGAGGTTATTGCCCCAGGCGTTACGCTGCCCTCCAACGTGACCCGGCCTGAAGTCGCCGAACAGCCCGCAGAAAGCACCACGAGCGACACGTCAGCCGCGGGCGACGATCCTATAGCTCAGGTCATTGCCGCCAATACGCGGCCGGATGAGCAGGCAAGTACCGTACAGCAGCAGCCTGCGCCGACCAATACCAGTGCGGCAAAACGCTACGTGCTGCAAGCCGCCTCGTTTCGTGAGTTAAGCGATGCCGAGCAGCTGCGTGGCCGGTTGCGTAACCTGAGTTTGCTTGCCCAAATCAGCGAGGTGCAGGCCGATGGCAATACGTGGCACCGTGTCCAGGTAGGGCCGTATGACGACACGCGCGAATTGAACCGCGCCCAGGATCTAATGACCACGCAAGGCATCGAGCCCCTGCTGATTCAGCTGCAAAACTAACGAAACCCACAGGTGTTATTCCGCGGGCGGTTGATTTTTTATCAGCCGCCCGCATTTTATTGTCCATCGTCTTTGTTAGCGGTCGCTCTATCATCCGTTAAGCGGCCGGTCAGTTATCGGGAGCACGCCTCCCCCAAGGAGTTATCTCCATGACCACTATCGTATCCGTACGTCGCGGTAATCAGGTTGCCCTGGCAGGCGACGGCCAAGTATCGCTTGGCAATACCGTGATGAAAGGCAACGCCAGCAAGGTGCGTCGCCTCTATCGTGGCAAAGTGCTCGCCGGTTTTGCAGGCGGCACGGCCGATGCGTTCACGCTGTTTGAGCGTTTTGAAGCTCAGCTTGAGAAGTATCAAGGTCACCTTACCAAGGCAGCCGTTGAGCTGGCAAAGGACTGGCGTACCGACCGCGCCCTGCGTCGGCTGGAAGCGCTGCTTGCCGTTGCCGACCATAGCGCCTCGCTGATCATCACCGGCAATGGCGATGTGGTCGAGCCTGAGCGCGGCATTATCGCGATTGGTTCGGGCGGTAACTTTGCCCAGGCAAGTGCCCGTGCACTTCTCGAAAACACCGAACTTTCAGCGCGGGAAATCACCGAGAAATCGCTGCAAATCGCTGGTGACATCTGTGTATTCACCAACCATCACGTGACGCTCGAAGAGCTAAATATCAACGAACGTTGAGGCTGCCTTAATGACTCAGATGACACCCCGCGAAATCGTCCACGCGCTTGATCAATACATTATCGGCCAGCAGGATGCTAAGCGTGCCGTGGCCATTGCGCTGCGCAACCGCTGGCGCCGCATGCAGCTTGACGACGACTTGCGCCCCGAAGTTACCCCGAAAAACATTTTGATGATCGGCCCCACGGGCGTGGGTAAAACTGAAATTGCCCGCCGTCTGGCCAAGCTTGCCCGCGCGCCGTTTATTAAAGTCGAAGCCACCAAGTTCACTGAAGTGGGCTATGTCGGCCGCGATGTTGAATCGATCATCCGTGATCTGATGGAAGCGGCCATTAAAATGGTTCGTGAACACGCTAAAGAAGAAGTTGGCCACCGCGCGGAAGACGCCGCCGAAGACCGCGTGCTGGATGCGCTGCTGCCGCCACCGCGTGGCCAGGAAGACAAGCCCCGCGAAGATAGCAGCACGCGCCAGTCGTTCCGTAAAAAGCTGCGCGAAGGCCAGCTGAACGACAAAGAGATCGATATCGAAGTGTCGTCTCAGGGCCAGGGCGTCGACATCATGACCCCGCCGGGCATGGAAGAGATGACCAACCAGCTGCAGAGCCTATTCTCCAGTATGGGCCAGCAGAAGCGCGAACAGCGCCGGGTAACGGTTAAAGAAGCCCTGGTACTACTGCGTGATGAAGAGGCGGGCAAGCTGGTCAACGAAGATGAGATCAAGGCGCGCGCCGTTGAATCCGTCGAGCAGCACGGCATCGTGTTCCTGGATGAGATCGACAAGGTTGCCAAGGGTAGCGGGCAGTCAAGCGGTGGCGAAGTCTCCCGTGAAGGCGTGCAGCGCGACCTGCTGCCACTGATCGAAGGCTCCACCGTGTCGACCAAGTACGGCATGGTGAAAACCGATCATATTCTGTTTATTGCCTCGGGCGCCTTCCACCTGTCGCGCCCCTCCGATTTGATCCCGGAGCTTCAGGGCCGCCTGCCGATCCGCGTTGAGCTTGACGCGCTGACGCCTGGCGACTTTAAGCGCATTCTTACCGAGCCGTCTGCATCGCTCACCCGTCAGTACCAAGCGCTGCTCGCGACCGAAGGCCTGGATATTGAGTTCACCCCTGACGGTATTGCGCGTATTGCTGAGATTTCCTGGCAGGTTAACGAAGGCACCGAAAATATCGGCGCTCGCCGCTTGCATACGGTGATGGAGCGTCTGCTTGAAGAGGCCTCGTTTAGAGGTGGCGATATGGATAGCCCGCTGGTGATTGACGCCGACTACGTTAATGCCCAGTTAGGCGAACTCGCCGTTGACGAAGATCTGTCGCGCTATATTCTGTAAAATTAGTTTTTTTTTAAATTACAGAGAATCTAAGTGCAGCTGAGGCCGCCACTTTGTTTTACGCTAAATACGGCGCTAATCCAGGGTAGGCGGCTTTATTAATACGTGAAGAGGTCAACCGATGAGCGCTCCTGTCCCCAGCAAGGTTCACTACCATAAAAGTGCGCGTGAGCTTGAACTTGGCTACGCCAGTGGCGAAAACTACCGGCTGCCGGTAGAGCTTTTACGGGTCTATTCGCCCTCGGCTGAAGTGCGCGGCCACGGCGGCGATACGGCGGTACTCCAGGTAGGCAAAAAGCACGTCGGGCTACAGAACATTACCCAGGCGGGCCACTACGCCTTAAAGCTTTATTTTGACGATGGCCACAGCAGCGGTCTGTTTAGCTGGGACTATCTATATGAGCTGGCCACGCACCAGCAGGCATACTGGGATAACTATATACAGCGGCTTGAAGAAGCCGGGGCGTCCCGCGAGCCTTCTGGCATTCATTTCAAGGAACTATAACGCTTGGCGCCCGGTCAGGCGCAGACAAATTGGGGTAGACAAGGCTACAATATCGTCATCCTTTTAACACGGCGACCACCTTGGTCGATTGTTACCGCCTCGAACTCGGGAGCTACAGCCCCATGAGCCCCACGGAAAAGCGCACCACCGATTTTGGTTATCAAGAAGTCCCGGTCGACGAGAAAGCATCGCGTGTGGCAGATGTCTTCCACTCTGTCGCCGCCCGTTACGATGTGATGAACGATTTAATGTCGATGGGCATTCACCGCGTCTGGAAGCGTTTCACCATTGAGCGTGCAGGCGTCCGGCCTGGCCATCACGTATTGGATATTGCTGGCGGCACCGGCGATTTAACCCTTAAGTTCTCGCGCATTGTAGGCCCTCGCGGCAAAGTGGTACTCGCGGACATCAATGCTTCCATGTTGAAAGTGGGCCGCGACAAGCTGATGGATAACGGCGTGGGCGGCAATGTCGAGTATGTTCAGGCAAATGCCGAGTGCTTGCCGTTCCCTGATAACAGTTTTGACTGCATTACCATCGCGTTTGGTTTGCGTAACGTCACGGATAAAGACGCTGCGCTGCGCTCCATGGCTCGGGTACTGAAACCAGGCGGCCGCTTGCTGGTGCTGGAATTCTCCAAGCCCAACAACCCGCTGCTCTCCAAAGCCTATGACGAGTACTCCTTCCGCCTGCTGCCCAAAATGGGTGAGCTTGTCGCGGGTGACGGTGAAAGCTACCGTTATCTGGCCGAGTCGATTCGTATGCACCCGGGTCAGGAAACCTTGAAAGCCATGATGGAGGCGGCGGGCCTTGAGCGGGTGGAATACACCAACCTGACGGGCGGTATTGTCGCTTTGCACCGCGGCATTAAGCTATGACATTACCCTACACAATCGCGTCACCAATGATGAGGTCAGCATGCTGGTAACCCCGACCCTGGTGCTGGCCGGATGTGAACGCATGCTGAACGCCCTGCTTGCCCGCGACCCAGCGGCTCCAGCCCGCTTGGCGGCGCTGGCGGGCAGCCGTCTGTTAGTGCGTCTGGAAAAACCCCATCTTCAGTTGGTGCTGCATTACCATTCAGCAGGTATCGACTTGCTGCGTGGCGACGACGTCGAGGAAACCGAGGTGGATGCCGTTGTAGAGCTAACCCCGGAAACATTCTCGGAATGGATCAGCGGCGCGTCGATCGAACGGCTTATGTTTGACGGCAAACTTGCCGTGCGTGGCCGCATTCATCTGCTGGAAGCCACCCGCGAGCTGCTGTTTGACCTGGATATTGATTGGGAAGGCGAGCTTGCCCGCTGGCTGGGCGACATGCCTGCCCACTCTCTGGCCGAGGGCGTACGTCGCCTGTCTCGCTGGGGCCTGCGCGCCAAGGATGAGCTGCTTCAGGATGTGTCGGAGTACGTTTTTGAAGAGGCACGCCTGCTACCCGGACGTCAACAGCGCGACCTGTTACGCGACCATCTTACTGAGCTTGAAGTGGCCACTGATCGCCTCGAAGCCCGCTTTAATCGGCTACACCGCCGCCTGACGCTTGACGCATCGCACGCCTCGCAGGAGCCGCGTTTATGAGTCTGCGTCTGTTCAAAATTCTCATGGTCGTTGCGCGCCAACGCCTCGACACAATGATTCCCATGGAACGGCTGCCGCTTTGGCTACGCACGCTCATGTGGTTTTCACCACTGCGGCTGTTCCCGGTTGGCAAACGCACGCGCGGCGAGCGTTTACGTTTGGCACTGGAAGCACTGGGCCCCATTTTCATTAAATTTGGGCAAATGCTTTCCACACGCCGCGACCTGTTGCCTGAGGATATTGCAGACGAACTCCGTCGCTTGCAGGACCAGGTCCCGCCCTTCCCAGGCGAACTTGCCGCGGCCCGGGTCGAAAAAGAGCTGGAGATGTCGCTGATAGAGGCCTTCGCCGAATTCGAGCAGGCCCCTCTCGCTTCGGCATCGATTGCGCAGGTGCACGCCGCCAAGCTGCATAGCGGCGAAGAGGTCGTAGTTAAGATCATTCGCCCCGGCATTGATCGCATCATGCGCCAGGATATGGCGCTGATGTATCAAGTTGCCAAGCTGTTCGCCAAAGTGCCTGAAGCGCGCAGGCTACGCCCGGTCGAAGTTATCCGCGACTATGAAGCGACGCTGTTCGACGAGCTGGACCTTTATAAGGAAGCGGCCAACACCTCGCAGCTCAAGCGTAACTTTAAAGATTCGCCGCTGCTGTTCGTGCCAACCATCTATTGGCCCTTCACACGCCGCCATGTGATGGTGCAAGAGCGCATCCGTGGTGTTCCCGTTGCTGATCTGGATACCCTGATCAAACGGGGCGTGAATCTGAAAAAGCTTGCCGAACGCGGTGTTGAACTCTTTTTCACCCAGGTGTTTCGCGACAACTTCTTTCATGCCGATATGCACCCGGGTAATATTTTTGTAAATTGCGATAATCCCGAAGATCCGCAATATATTGCGATCGACTGCGGCATCGTGGGCAGTCTGACGCGCGAAGATCAGGATTATCTGGCGCGCAACCTGCTGGCGTTTTTCCATCAGGACTATTACGAAGTGGCGGCGCTGCATATCGAATCGGGCTGGGTAGGCGAAAACACCCGGGCGAATGAGTTCGCCGCCGCTATACGTACCGTGTGCGAGCCGATTCTTGAAAAGCCATTAAAAGATATCTCGTTTGGCCAAGTGCTGCTGGGGCTTTTCCAGACCGCACGGCGCTTTAATATGGAAGTCCAACCGCAGCTAGTACTGCTGCAAAAAACGCTGCTCAATATCGAAGGCCTTGGCCGCCAGCTCTACCCTGAGCTTGATCTGTGGAGCACCGCCAAGCCGTATCTTGAACAGTGGATGAAAGAGCGCGCCGGGATCGGTGGGCTTTGGGAGTCGCTCAAGCGCCAAGCGCCAGAGCTTTCTCATCAGTTGCCTGAGCTGCCCGTGCTGGCACACCAGGCGCTTACGCGAATGGAAATCGAGCACCGTCAGCGCCATCAGCAAGTTGACGCAATTCATCATATGCAGAGCCACATGGCTCGTCAGGGAAAACGCCATCATCGCTTGCGTATCGGGCTTTTGCTGGTGGCTATTGCACTAGCCTGGCAGCCGCTTAGCAGTTGGGCAGCCACTCAGGATTGGCCGATTCTTGGCGCCGCCGCGCTTGGCTTACTACTACTATTATGGCAATAGCCCGTTATGCCAATAGCAAGGTTAAGGACGGCCAGGCATCCAACCGGTAATGATGCTGTCCACTGCTTTAAGGAGACTCATGAACACCCCCTCAACGCCTAATCACGCCCCCGTCCTCGACGCCCTCGCTGAGGTGTTGAAGCAGCGACGCAGTGCTTCTCCCGAGAATTCTTACGTTGCGTCCTTGCATCACAAGGGTTTGAACAAGATACTCGAAAAAGTGGGTGAAGAAACTACCGAAACGCTGCTGGCAGCCAAAGACGCCGAGCACGGCAGTGAAGCGCAGCGTCAGGCGCTTGTCGCCGAGACTGCGGATCTTTGGTTTCACAGCCTGGTCATGCTGTCGCACCTGGGGCTTGACCATCAGGATGTTTTAAACGAGTTGGCAAGGCGCTTTGACATTTCCGGTCACGATGAAAAAGCCGCCCGCAAGCCATCATAAACAACACGCATTTGAATTAATGAGGATACGCATATGTTAGGTGGCATTAGTATTTGGCAGCTGCTTATTGTTTTAGGCATCATCATCTTAATCTTCGGCACCAAGAAATTGCGTAACGTGGGCACCGACCTGGGCGGCGCCATCAAAGGCTTCAAAAAAGCCGTGCATGAGGAAGATAAAGACGACGAGAAGAAAGATGCCGAGCCTTCCCATGCCAAGGTGGCCCACGAAGAGCCGGGCAACACCTATGACGTTCAGGCCGAAAAAGAGCGTGCGGCACGTAACGAAGAGCGCAAATAAACCATGCTGGATATCGGTTTTCTTGAACTGATGCTTGTCGGTGTCGTTGCCCTGTTAGTGCTTGGTCCTGAGCGCCTCCCTCGGGCGGCGCGCACGACAGGCCTATGGATCGGCAAAATTAAGCGCACGGTATCCGGTATGCAGCGCGAAATCAGCGCGCAGCTTGAAGCGGAAGAGCTTCGCCAAACGCTTAATGAACAGCAAAAAACTATTAACGATAGTTTGAGGAAAGCCAAAAAAGACGTCGAGAGTATTGTCGATAAGCCTTCTTCTGGCGCCTCAAAGCCTATGACGCCATCCCAGCCTGAAACCGAGCGACGCGTCGCACAAGCAAGCTCTCATTTGGATGACGCTCTGCAGGAAGTCAATGAAACAGCACCAGACGCCTCTGCGTCAGATGCTTCTTCAGAGCCCTCAAAGGCGACCACTCAAAAGGACAGCAATCACCCATGAGTACCCCTGGCGACGCTCGGGAGCCCCAGAACGATCAGCACCAAGCCCCTTTGATTGAGCATTTAATCGAGCTTCGCATGCGTCTGGTGCGCGCGGTGGTGGTTATACTGGTGGTCTTTTTAGGCCTCTACGCTTTTGCTAACGATATTTATAGCTTTGTGGCGGAGCCACTTATGGCGTTACTGCCGCCGGGTTCGCAGATGATTGCCACCGAAGTGGCGTCACCATTTCTGGCGCCCTTTAAGCTGACCCTGGTAGTCGCAGTTTTTATCGCGATCCCATTTGTACTTCACCAGGCTTGGGCGTTCATAGCGCCTGGACTTTATGATAACGAAAAGGCCCTGGCCATACCGATTCTGGTATCTAGTATCGGGCTTTTTTATGCGGGCGCGGCCTTTGCCTACTACGTGGTGTTTCCACTGCTGTTTGCGTTTTTTACCCAGACAGGGCCGGAAAACGTTACGGTAATGACCGACATTAATCAGTACCTTAACTTTGTACTGAAACTCTTTTTTGCCTTTGGCGTGGCGTTTGAAATTCCCATTGCGACGTTTTTGTTAATTTTATCCGGCGCGGCAAGCGTGCAAAGCCTTTCTCAAAAACGGCCGTATATCTTTTTAGGCTGCTTTGTTATCGGCATGCTGCTGACTCCACCGGATGTGGTGTCGCAAAGCCTGCTCGCCCTGCCTATGTACCTGCTTTATGAAGTTGGTCTGCTGTTTGGTCGCCTGGTGCGCAAACGGCGCGACGAGCAACAGGCGGCAGAAGAGCAAGAGCTTTAAGTTTTACGCTGCAGAGACAAGCAAAAGGTCATGTAAAAAGCCTCTGCCATCATCGATGGCAGAGGCTTTTGCTTAGATATCCATAACAGATGCTGGTTAATCCATCATTTCATCAATACGATCCACCAGCTTAAAAATACCCGTTGCAGCTTCGCTAATGCGGGTAGCAAGCATATAGGCAGGCGTGGTGACCACGCGGTGTTCAAGGTCTACGACGATATCGTCCACTGCGCAACTGCGGTGCAGGCCGCCCATGGCGCTGATCGCCCCCGATACGCTCGGGTCATGGCCCACGGTTACCGCGATACCGTCGCCCAACAGCCGTGGCACAAGCGCGGGAGCAATACACATCAGGCCAATCGGCTTCGCGTCTTCCCGAAAACCTGCCAGCGCCTCTTTAAAGGCTTCCAGCACCTGCATGTTGTCGCCTTCACTGGCAAAGTCAGATAAGTTTTTTGCGACGCCAAAACCACCCGGTACGATGACAGCATCAAACTCATCGGCCTTTAGCTCAGTCAGAGGCTGAATATCACCTCGCGTTAAACGTGCCGATTCCTGAAGCACATTGCGTTTCTCGCCCGCCACTTCCTCCTGGGTAAGATGATTCACCACATGATGCTGCTCTATATCCGGCGCAAAGCAGCGATAACCAATGCCCAACTGATCCAAGCGCAGCAGCGTTAAGGTGGTTTCATAAATTTCAGAACCATCAAAAACACCGCAGCCCGCCAATACCACCGCTACCTGTTTAGTCATGCCTATCTCCTTATTGCAGGCTTACCTATCGCCATCTGGCAAGCAATCGCTAACTTTAGTCAGTCTTAACCAGGGCCACAAGGCGGCTTTCGCCGTAAGACATGCCTGATATACTCAACCCAAGCCTACGGGTATTGATTTACGATCCTTCACGGAGATAACCTTTGAGCACATTGAGCCCCCGTCAATTTCCTGGCACCCGCCTGCGCCGCATGCGTCGCGACGACTTTTCCCGCCGCTTGATGCAGGAATCCACGTTAACGTCCGCTGATTTAATTTTACCGGTGTTTGTTTTAGAAGGTGAAAATCAGCGCGAGGCAGTGGCCTCGATGCCTGGCGTTGAACGCTTGTCGATTGATTTACTGATTGAGCAAGCCAAGGAAGCATTCGCTCTGGGCATACCTGCGCTGGCGCTATTTCCCGTCGTGGGCACCGAGCAGAAAAGTGAGTTTGCCGAAGAAGCCTATAATGCCAATGGCTTGGTTCAGCGCAGCGTGCGTGCCCTCAAAGAGGCGCTACCTGAGCTGGGCATTATTACCGATGTCGCCCTTGATCCTTATACCATTCATGGCCAGGACGGCATTTTAGACGAACAAGGCTATGTTCTGAATGATCGTACGGTAGAGACACTGCTCAAACAGGCGCTTTCTCATGCCGAAGCCGGGGCTGACGTAGTGGCGCCTTCAGACATGATGGATGGCCGCATTGGCGCTATTCGCCAAGTGCTGGAGCAGGAGCTTCTGCATAATGTTCGCATTATGGCCTATAGCGCTAAGTACGCCTCCAAATACTATGGCCCTTTCCGCGACGCGGTCGGCTCGGCTGCCAATCTGGGTAAGGCTGACAAGCGCACCTATCAGATGGACCCGGCCAATAGTGACGAGGCGTTACACGAAGTGGCCATGGATATCAGCGAAGGTGCCGACATGGTGATGGTCAAACCCGGCATGCCTTATCTGGATATAGTGCAACGGGTTAAAACCGAGCTTAAAGTGCCCACCTTTGCCTATCAGGTAAGCGGCGAATACGCCATGCACCGCGCTGCGTTTGATAACGGCTGGCTGGAGGCCGAGCCGGTTATATTAGAATCGCTCATGTGCTTTAAGCGTGCCGGAGCGGACGGCATTTTGACCTACTTTGCGCTTGAAGCAGCTCGCCTGTTGCAGAACCAGCGTTAGAGATCCATGCTTAAGATGACAGATATATGACATCTATCTGTCATCTTTCTCCCGCATACTGCTTTAAATGATAGGTATCGCGCTATGCTAGCTTGAAGCCATTAATGCAGGGGAGCCATTATGGACGATCACGTTTCACCATCCACGACGCTATTACTCAACGAGTTACCGAACGTCGAAAGTGATGGTTCGCCGCTACGCGTTAATCGTACCCCCAACGGCGTGCATGCCAGAGAAGCCCTGAGTGAAACTGATTTAGACGACCCCCAGCTCTACTTTAATCGTGAATTGTCCCACCTTCAGTTTAATATCCGCGTCTTGGAACAAGCATTAGACGATGCGCACCCACTGCTTAATCGGCTGATGTTCCTGCTTATCTTCTCTTCCAACATGGATGAGTTTTTTGAAATTCGCGTGGCTGGCTTAAAACATCAAATGGCGCTGGGCGACGATACGACGGCGGCTGATGGGCGCCTGCCCAAAGCGGTGCTTGCGGAAATTTCAGAAATTGCCCATAAGCAAATCGCCCGCCAGTATCAGATTCTTAACGACACCCTGCTACCCGCACTTGAAAACCAGGGTCTGCGCTTTCGTCGTCGTGACCAGTGGACCGACGAACAAAAGCACTGGGTGCATGAGATGTTTAATAACGAGATCATGCCGGTCATCAGCCCGATTGGCCTTGACCCTTCGCACCCTTTCCCCCGGCTGGTGAACAAAAGCCTTAACTTTATTGTTGAGCTGGAAGGCAAAGACGCCTTTGGTCGGGCAGGCGGTATGGCCATTCTCCCGGCACCGCGCTCGCTCCCCAGGCTAATGGCCCTACCCAAGGAGCTGTGTGCCGAAGGTTTCTCTGAGTATATTTTCCTGTCATCCATGATTCACGCCCACGCTGAGGAGCTGTTCCCGGGCATGCGCGTACGCGGCTGCTATCAGTTTAGGCTGACCCGCAACGCCGACATGACTGTTGATCCGGAAGAGGTATCTGACTTGGCATCTGCGCTGCGCGGTGAGCTCTTGGCACGCCGCTATGGGCGAGGCGTGCGTTTGGAAGTCGCCGATAACTGCCCCGATGACCTTATCAACTTTTTACTGCGCCAGTTCGAGCTAGACCAAGACGATTTATACCGCGTTCAAGGGCCGGTGAACCTCACCCGCATGATGTCGGTGCTTGGGGATGTCGATCGTCCTGAGCTTGTTTATCGCCCCTATACGGCAAGCGTTCCCAAGACGCTGAAAGCGGGCAGCCTGTTTGAGGCAATCGCTAAAAACGATGTTTTGCTGCATCATCCGTTCCAGTCGTTCTCCCCGATTGAGGAGCTGCTGCGTGAGGCGGCCCGCGACCCCGATGTTCTGGCCATCAAACAGACGCTTTACCGCACCGGTGCTGAATCGTCTATCGTAAGTGCGCTTGTCGATGCGGCCAGTCAAGGCAAGGAAGTTACCGTAGTGATCGAGCTGCGCGCGCGCTTTGACGAAGCCGACAACCTGCAGCTGGCATCACGCCTGCAAGAAGCCGGGGCTATCGTGATTTACGGCATCATGGCGTATAAAACCCACGCCAAAATGCTGCATATCGTGCGTCGCGAAAAGGGTGAACTGCGCCACTACGCGCACCTGGGCACGGGCAACTATCACTCTAAAACCGCCAAACTTTATACTGATTACAGCCTACTGACCGCCAATAAAGCGCTGTGTGCCGACGTGCATAAAGTCTTTCAGCAGCTCTCGGGAATGGGCCGGGCGCGCAAAATTGATACGCTCTTGCATGCTCCCTTTACCCTGCATGAGCGCTTGGTCGAAATGATTGACCGCGAAGCCCAGCTGGCGCTTAAGGGCAAACGTGGACATATCATTATCAAGTGCAACTCACTGACCGAGCCTAAGCTGATCAAGGCGCTTTATCGTGCCTCCCAGGCAGGTGTTGAGTGCGATTTAATCATTCGCGGCATGTGCTGCTTAAAGCCTAATTTGCCAGGCATTTCTGAAAATATCCGCGTTCGCTCGATTATTGGCCGTTTTTTAGAGCACACCCGGGTATTTTACTTCCATAACGAAGGAAAGTCGGAAATCTGGTGTTCAAGCGCTGACTTTATGTCGCGCAATATGTTTCACCGGGTTGAAACCTGCTTCCCGCTGCTGGATAAAAAGCTCGCCACCCGAGTGCGTAAAGACTTGGAAACCTACCTGGTCGATAACTGCCAGAGCTGGCTACTGCAAAGCGATGGCAGCTACCGTTTACAAGATCCTGGCAATGGCGATGCCATTAGCGCCCAGGAAACGCTGCTTTATGCCTACGCATCAAAAAGCTAGCTATTAAGGCTAAATATTAAAGCTAGGCAGCAAAGCTAGCCGCTAAAACTTGTCGTTAAAAATTGTCGTTAACCCTTTTAGGCGCCGCTGCTGATCAAGTAGCGGGGCTTTTTCTCTGCGTTACTTTTTCTCTGAGTTACCTTGATAAATTCAAGATGTTAACCCGTGCGTGCCTACCTCCTCTCCTTCAGGCATCCTTCAAGTAAGTATTCAACGCGTTAACGGTCGGCTGGTCACCGATACGCACATAGCCGAGAATATGAGAAACTGTCATGATGAAACCTTTTAACGTGAATAATTTCACGCAGCCTGACCAAGGCCCAACGATGAATCCAACCGACGTTTTAATAAACAACGTAAAAGTTGACCACCATGATTGAGCTGCGCCATTTACGTACCTTACTCGCCCTACGTGAAACGGGCTCATTGGTTGAGGCGGCTGAACGCGTCCATCTTACTCAGTCAGCCCTTTCGCATCAGTTAAAAGACCTGGAAGGCCGGGTTAATAGCCCCCTATTTGTGCGCAAAACGCGTCCCGTCGAGTTTACCCGTGCGGGTTTACGGCTACTAACCCTAGCCGACCAGATACTACCCGAAGTGCGTAAAGCCGAGCGTGATGTAGCGCGACTGGCGGGAACCGAGCAGGGTCGGCTGCATATGGCAATCGAATGCCATAGCTGCTTTCAGTGGCTGATGCCGACCGTAGATTACTTTCGCGACCACTGGCCGGAAGTCGAAATTGATATTCCCAGCGGCCACCACTTTGACCCGCTGCCGGCTCTGGCCCGCGAGCAGCTGGATTTAGTCATAACTGCCGACCCGCAGCCGCTAGATGGCGTTCACTATGCGCCCTTGTTTCGATACGAAGGGTTACTTGCAGTGGCACGCCAGCACGACTACGCCGACCGAGCCTTTATTGAGCCACAGGCACTGGCCAACCAAACGCTGATTACCTATCCCGTTGAGCAGGCCCGCCTGGATGTATTTAGCCAGTTTCTAGACCCGGCCAATGTGCGTCCTCAGGAGATCCGCACGGCTGAGCTAACCATTATGATGATGCAGCTGGTAGCTAGTGGGCGTGGCGTATGTGCACTGCCTAACTGGGCGCTGACGGAATATCTGGAGCGGGATTACGTCAAGGCCGTCAAGCTGGGGGAGCAAGGTATCTGGAGTACGTTGTACGCCGCCGTTCGCGAAGAGACGCTTGAGGCTCCCTGGATGCAAGATTTTCTGCGTACCGCCCGGGAAACATCGTTTGCCGTGCTTTCAGGCATTAAGCCAGCGACTCACGACGAGGAACCAGCAACGTAAAGCGAGCGCCGCCGAGCGTGGGGCTAGTGTCGACGGTAACGCTGCCCCCATGGCCTGCCATAATTTTCTGCACGATGGAAAGCCCCAAACCGTAGCCCCCCAGGCTTCGCGCACGGCTATCGTCCAAACGAGTAAACGGTTTAAATATATCAGTGCGAGCCTCTGCGGGTATTCCAGGGCCATCATCCTCGACATCAATACGCACTAGCTGTGCTTCGCTCCAGAGCCGAATGGTGATGTGTTTTTTTCCATAGCGACAGGCGTTGCTCACCAGGTTCTGCAGTGCCCGCTGTAAATAGCGCGGTTCGGCCAAAAGCTCAATATCCGCACCGTCGGTCAATTCAATGGTTAGCCCTTCATGTAGCGGCGCCAACGTATCGATCACTCGCTCGGCCATGGCGCGGCAGTCTACCAGCGCCATCTCAAGCTCAGCGCCATTCACCGTTTCGCCCCCTAAACGCGCATAGGTAAGAATTTCATCAACGAGCTCATCAAGCTCTGCAATATCGGCATCAATACCCTGTAACTGACGTCTAATCGCGGGCTGGTCGGTCATATCCTCCACCATCTGCACGGCAAACCGAATACGTGCCACCGGTGTGCGTAATTCGTGGGAAACGGCGCGGATCATCTCTTGCTGGCCACGCAGCAGAGTTTGCACCTGGCTTGCCATACCGTTAAAGGCCATGCCCAAACGACCCAAGGAATCGTCACTTTCCACTTTCACACGGGTCTCAAGCCTGCCGCTAGCAATGCGGGTAGCGGCAAGCTCCAGGCGCGCCATTCTCGTCTCGATACGACGCATAATCAGATAGATAATGAGGCACAACACGGCCATGGCACCGAGTAACAGCGGTAGCTGTAAATTCATCGGTAGCGTATCGCCGCGCGTAATAGGCCCAGCCAACAGCCACGAGCTTGAATTAGGCAATTGATAAAGCAGGCTAATGGAGAGCTTTTCAGAGGATAACAGGGTCAGTACGTTACCCAATGCCAGCTGGCCTTGCTGCTTAGGGGTTAAATTATCTGGCAAGGTCTGCAGCAGAGACAGCGGCCAACTGCCGGAGCGTAGTGCTGCCAGGGCAGCTTCATGTTCTTCATACGGCAATGTTGCTAGCCATTCGCCTAACAGCAACATGCTGCCTTGCCACTGGCGCTCGCTCCAAACGGGCAAGGACGCTTCCAGCAGCCATTCATCACCAGTGCCTGGCACGCGTTGACGCAGACGCCATGGGTCATCGGTCACCAATACGCTACCGCGCTTAATACGCTTACTGGCAAAGTAGCCAAGCTTCACTTCGTCAATACGCCGCAGGGTAAGCTGCATACCGAGGTGCTCGGTAAAACGGCTCAGCAGCAAGCTGCGCTCATCCTCGCTAACCTCGCCAAGCTGGTGGGTCATTAACGACATGGGCAGTGCCACAAGCTGTTCGCGATAATCTTCTCGGCGCACTTGTTCAATAAATGAACGACCGCCCAGTGCGATTAGCAATACGACACATAGCGCCAGGCCCAGCAGTATATAAAATTTAAAAAACGAGCTATGGCTAAACAACTGGCGCATAAAACGTGCCCTTTATATTAGCTATCCTTCACAAAAAGATAGCCTTTGCTGCGTACCGTTTTTATGCGGTGTGGCTGGTTAGGGTCATCGCCCACTTTAGGCCGGATACGCGATACACGCACATCAATAGAACGGTCCTGCCCATCGTATTTAATACCGCGTAAATCGTTAAATATCTCTTCGCGGGTTAATACCCGGCCTGCATTACGCGCTAACAGCCACAGAAGATCAAATTCAGCGCTGGTCAGGTCAATACGCTCACCGCCCAGCCACGCTTCACGCGTCGCATTGTCAATCTCCAGATTATCAAAGCGTAGGCGCATTTCACCATTGGGCGCTGGGCCATCTGCGCGGCGCAGCAACGCGCGCATGCGGGCAAGCAGTACGCGTGGCTGTACGGGCTTGGGCACATAGTCGTCAGCCCCCATTTCTAATCCGAGAATCTGATCAAGGTCATCGGTGCGCGCCGTCAGCATCATGATGGGGCCTGCAAAATTTGGTCGCACACGACGACAAATCGACAAGCCATCCTCACCCGGCAGCATCAGATCCAAAATGACCAAATCGGGCTGTAGGGTAAGAATGCGGTCCATTCCCTTCGCCCCATCGGCCTCTAGAGTAACCTGAAAGCCATTAGCTTCCAGATAATCCCGAGTGAGTTCTGCCAAACGCTTGTCATCTTCAATGATCAGAATATGATCCTGATCAGGATATTCAGGCATTACGGTTTCTTGTGACCCAAGCGCCTGAAATTGCTCTTCTAAGTGGTTTACCATCTTATCCATCACTCCGCTTAGGCAGTTTATAATCCATTCGCTTACCCGCTATCGCATTGGCGACCGTCATCTACTTATAGAATACCTTAAAACCCAGGAAGCACCCGCCCTTAACGTTACATGCTATTAGTTATGCTCAGTCGCTCTTTGCCTCGCTTGATTCTTCCAACACGGAGGACTAATGTAACAAAACAAACTGTCGACAGCCTGACAGGAGGAGTGAGCAATGACCGACGACAAAGCGAAAAGCGTTATCAAGCGTGTTTATGTCCCAACCCAGGTGCGTGACTTGCCCAACGGGGAAAAACTAAAAATCCCCGGTCACTATAAAGCACCCCCAAGTCGGGAAAAATAGCGTTCAAAATTGCATTTTAATAAAAAAGGCAGGCGCAAGGCCTGCCTTTTTTAATGTAAATTACCGTGTAACAAAGCTTAATGCCGCTAACCTTTGGGCCCAAACAATAGCCATACAATCAAGCCTACCAGAGGAAAGACCAGCAGCCCCAAAATCCACAGCAATTTTGCCAATCCACTTGCGGAACTTTTGGCGACTTTGACAATGGCCCAAACCAAAATAATGAGCCAAATTAACCCTAATAATCCACCGACTTCGATACCCATAGCAACTCCTTAGCCTGTTGGCGTCCATGAGCTTTTAGCTAAGCACATCAACGCCATATACACAAGCATCGGTTACGAATCGGGCAGACTCAAGACCATCTCACCGCTACGTATTTCAATATTCAAAAGGTGCAAAAAGCTCATCCCCAACAGCACCGTATCGTGTTCCATCCCCGGGCTAATAGAACCCGGCACATTGCTGATCTTGATCCCACCCAGCATGACTTCATCCAACTGTGTAAGATTCCCCTGTACTCGACCATTGGCGGTATTGAACCAAGCCGTGCGCCCCCGGTTAAGTCCTAACTGCGCCGCCAATTCATCTGAAACGGCTACATAGGTTGCGCCAGTATCGAGTAAAAAGGTCACCGGCTCACCGTTAATCTCGCCAGGCGCTTCAAAATGCCCGGAGCGGTTACGCTTTAAGGTAACGGGGCCACCCTCAGACAAGGTCTGCGCAATATGCGCATTAGGGTTGAGTATTTGCTCCATCCCCCCATCAAGCCACCACGTCCCCAACCCGATTAACAGTACCCAGAAAAGCAGCATCATCACGATGCCGCCACGCTGTCTTGTTTGCATGAGCAGCCCCCTCGCTTTCGTTTCGACGTTTAAGCGTTTTCCCAAGCGATAGCGGCGTCACGCCCTCGGCGCTCGTTAACCTTCGCACAAATCAGCATCGCTATAACAAACAGGCCAACACATAAAAGAATAGACGCCTGCAGGCCAATAATAGTTTGCAGCACCCCCAGCATCACGATCCCCAAAACGCCCGCTAATTTATTAGCCAGCCCCCAGAAACCAAAAAACTCGGCCGATTTTTCAAGTGGTGAAAACACGCCCACCAAGGCCCGGCTCGCCGATTGGCTGGAACCCAGGCTAAGACCCGCCAAACAGCCCACGGCCAGAAACACGTGCTGGGCTTGCCACTGCCAGCCAAAGCGCGCATTTAACCAGGCGGTAATTTCAGGCGTTGCCCAAATAGCAATAATCGCCACCACCCACAGCCCCAGCGTCATTTGATAAGTATGCTTGGCGCCTAAACGATCTTGAAGCCAGCCAAATCCTAATGCCCCTGCGGCTGCCGTTACCTGAACGATGATAAACATGATATTACGTATATTTTCATCCCAACCGATTACCTGGGCACCATAAATAAACGCAAAAGCAATAATGATGTATACCCCCGCCATAGAGAACAGCAGCGAGATCAAAAACACCGTTAAGTCTTTAAAATAGCGCAATTCTCGCATGGTGGAGCGGACGCGTTGGTGTGCAATGCGCCAATACGCAACGCCCGAAGGCTGCGGTGTACCGCGCTCTTTTAGCCATAAAAACGTGGGGATAGCGGTAATCAGAAAAAAGCCTGCGGCAAAGGGGCCGACCCAGCGTATGCGCTCAAAGTTATCTGCCGTTGCCTCACCTAACACCACCAAGGTAAAACCTGCCGCAAACAGCCCGCCAATATACCCAAGCGACCAGCCAAACCCTGAAATTTTACCCAGCTTTTCAGGTGGGCCAAGCTCGGGTAAAAAAGCGGCAATAAAGGATTCACCCATGGAGTAAGCGTAGTTGGAGAGCACTATCAGGATAAGTCCCATCACCACATAGCCCGGCTCCACAAAGTAGAGCATTGCGGTAGTGGCTACCGTAGCCAAATAGCTAAACAGTAAAAAGCGCTTTTTTTCAGCCCGGTAATCCATCACCGCCCCACATAGCGGGGCTGTTACCACTACCATCAGATAGCTGATCGCAAGCGCCAGACTCCATAGAAAATTGGCCAGCCGAAACCCATCGCCCCGGTCACCTACGATCACGGTGGTAAACAGCTCGCCAAACACGACCGTAATAATCAGCAGGGTGTACGCCTGGTTCGCAAAATCAAACATCGCCCAACCGAAAATTTCGCGGCGTGAGGCATAAGAAGCATCGCCCTTAACAGGCTTATTTAGCACCATGAGGAGTTCTCTTAAGAGGTCAAAAAGAGACGACGAAAGCAAACGCCCGGCGTATATAGCCGGGCGCTTTCTTCAGCGTTACAACAGGTTGGCCTACAAAAGCCAATGTGCCAACACGGCAGATAAACCGATCACCAACGCCGTTACCACAGCGACCGTTACTACCCGATCCAGCCAGCGGTCTAACCAACGGTCAACCGAGACCTTCTTGGACTGGCGCCGCGTAGCGCCGTGCCGTCCTTGCCGAGCCATCAGCATCCTCGCTCCATGTGTCTGCTCCTGAAGGCCTAATTACGTTCATCTAACTATTAATGCGCCGATTAATAACGTTAGGAGCACGGCGTAGCCGCTCCTCTTCACCCATCTGCTCAGCCTCAAAGGCATCAGCACCTACGGGCGTTTCGCCGTGACGACGATAAAGCTGCGTCAGCATGGCCTTACGATCAGCACGCAGCTCACGCACCAGCACAATAACCATCATATACAGAATAAAGGTAAACGGTAGTGCCGAAAGTACCGCCGCCGATTGAAGCCCTGAAAGGCCGCCTGCCACAATCAGTGTTAAGCAAATAGCGGCGATCAATACACCCCAGATAATGCGCTTATAAAGCGGAGGATTAATCGAGCCATTATCGGTCATTTGCGCCACGATATACGAGGCCGAGTCCGCCGATGTCACCAGAAAAATGAAGATAAGCATCATGGCAACCACAGACAGCACGCCGGAAAATGGCATCAGGTCAAACATCGCAAATAGCGCTACCGTAATATTGTCCTGAGTAGCAGCCGCCAACCCAATATCATCTCCATTAAGCTCCATGTTAAGCGCCGCGCCACCAAACACTCCAATCCACAGGCAGGCCAGCAGCGGCGGCACTAACAGTACGCCGAACACATACTCTTTAATGGTGCGTCCACGTGATACACGAGCAATGAATGTGCCGACAAACGGTGACCAGGCAATTACCCAGGCCCAATAGAAAATCGTCCAGCTACTCGCCCACTCATTTTCACTGTAGGGCGAAATACGCAGGCTCATACCGATGAAATTCTGCAGATAATCGCCAATGCCTAAAGTAATGGTTTCCAGAATGGCAATCGTAGGGCCGGTCACCAGCACATAGAGCATCAATCCAATACATAGCGCCATGTTTAGATTTGAAAGGCGCTTAATGCCTTTATCAAGCCCTGACCAGGTCGATGCCATATACGCACAGAACATCACAAATAAAATAATAAATTGCCAAAACCCGTTTTCAGGCAGGCCAAAGACGGCATTCAAACCGCCATTCATTTGTAATACCCCAAGACCTAGCGAGGTTGCCACCCCCATGACGGTGGCGACCACGGCGAAGACATCCAGCCACGCGGCATAAGGGCGTAACCGAGGCTTTTTTGCCGTTACTGATGAAAGCACCGACGATACAAGCCCCGCCTGGCCTTTACGAAACTGAAAGTAAGCGATGATTAAGCCAACGACTGAAAACGCGGCCCACTGGTGAATGCCCCAGTTAAAATAGCTGTATTGAATCGCGTAGCGTGCTGCCGCTTGCGTTTCAGCGGTCACATCGCCGTAAGGCGGCTCTATATAGTGCGTCATGGGCTCAGCCATGCCATAAAACACTAGTCCCACGCCAAATCCAGCGGCCAGCAACATGCTGATCCATGAAAAGAAACTATAGTTTGGCGTGCTCTCTTGAGGGCCTAAGCGAACTTTTCCATATTTGCTGAACGCCAAGCCAAATAAAAATACTACAAAGCCAAAAACCGAGAACAGATAAAACCAGCCAAACAGTCGTGTGATCGTACTTAATGCCGCTTCAGCAACACTTGCGAAACCTTCTGGAAAAGTGGCCCCTACCACTACCAAGCCGAAAATGATCACTGTCGATGCAATAAACACCGACTTTCCTCCATGATTTGCCATACCCTCTCCCTTTGAAGCCTTATATCTTAAATTGAACACATACTTGTATAACCCTATCGGCTTAACAACACTTATGTACAGCTTTCGTTTATTTAAGATGCCAATGCTTAATGGCGTTTGGCTATGCAGGTGGCTTAAACCGTGTAGGGCGTAAACCATACCTGCCTAGACATACATGAGAGCGGCCCTGCGCATCCGCTGCACCAAAACGGTGACAGCGTACTCGCGCGCGAGCACTTGCGTACCATTTTAGTGCTAAGCGCTGCGCTGTGCTTGAGCATCCTCAAGGCGATATTCGACAACCCCCAACCAGCCTAATCCGCGATAGGTTTCATACCCTGGCGTTTCAGAAAAGCTGATCAAACGGCCCTCATCCTGATAGTAACCGCGTACTTCATTGTTGCGCTGTAACGGATAGTGGTTGCCCACTGTATCTTGCTGAGTATCCGCGATAATCCGATAATTTGAATCTAAGAGCATGATGCGGCTCAATGCACGCTCTTCTTGCGTCAAGCCCACGCCCTCGACCACTGCTTTTGCCTGGGGCGCCCAGTCGAAGAAAATTCCTAAGACACCGGTCACAGCGCCGTTACTTTGGCCTCCCTTCCTTATGGCCGTGGCATACGTGGCGACCGATGCACCACCCAGTAAAGAGTTTCGTTCTACATCACTCACTACAAAAGCGTCACCGTCAGTAGTTTTTATAGCTCGCTTGAACCAAGCGGTATCTGCCACATTCTTGCCTTTAACACCCGGATAATGATCAGGTCGGCCATTAGTGATGATATTCCCCTCTGCATCGGCGACCCATAAGTCAAGATAGACCGTGTACGAGCGCAAAATAGTGGCCAGACGCACGCTTGCGTAGTCACAGCACACTGTCGTGGGCGTCTCAACGGCTTCAACCACCGCGCTGTCCGTTGCCCACCAGCGCACGTCACATGAACGCTCAAATAAATTACGATCAATAATCTCGACGGCATTCAGCGCGATATCGGTGAATCGCTGTCCACGAAACTCATTCACCATAGTAGTGCCTGCGGTTTCGATACTTTCAGTGTGTTGTTCCACCTGCTGCCGAAAATCGCGGGCGATTTCATTAATGCCCCCGGATACGCGCCCCATTTCCTGCGCCACTACTGAAAATGCGGCACCACTGCTTCCCGCCCGTGCCGCCTCAATACGCGCATTCAAGGCTAGTATTTCGGTTTGCTGCATGATTTTTTCGATCATGCCGATCTTTTCCCGCGTAATGGTGGCGATATCGTAAGCAATTTTTAAGACGTTGTTATCTTGCATGAGCGTTCCTTTTGTTAGGCGTTTCAAGGGCAACCCAACTTCCCCAATAGTTACAAAGCAAGATATGCGCCAGCTCTCAGTGAACTTGACTGGTTAACGACGTTCCAATAACTGTGTTCCAATAGGGACAAACGACGATGGAGGCTTTTATGCCACAGATGAATCGCGACCAACGCAATACCGCCTGGCAGGCTGCCCACCAGTGGCGCGCCCGCGCTGCACAGTCACAACCTACCGGGCTGATGGGCAGCTTGAAGCTACTTTTAACGTGGCTGGCATTTGGTGTATTGATGGTGGTTGGCGTAGTGTTCGGCCTGTTTTTCCTTTTGATTGGCTGGGCCATGATGCCGTTTGTACGCCACAAAATGAAAAAGCGCATGGAGCAGATGCGTGCAGATCAAGCGCAGGATATTGGCGGGGGTTATGCCGAACCTCAATCACGCCAAGGCCCGCAGGATGCCTTAGAAGGTAGTTTTGAAGTAAAAGAGCAAGCACCCCGCGATTAAGGCTGCGTATTTTTAGTGTTTTAGCCTGCTATTTTTACATTACCTGTCTGTTACTTACATGACTGATGCGCCGCTTTTAAAGCGGCGCATACACCCATGTAAACGCAGCCGCTAAAATGAGCGGCATTACGATCAGGCTACCCAAGTTACCAATCAACACCAGCGAGGCGACTTTCTGCGGCGCAAGCTTAAACTGCTCGGCGACCAGGTAATTCAATACCGCCGGCGGTAACGCAGAAAAAACCAGCAGTACCGCAGTTTGTAGAGGATCCAGGGGCAATAACCACATTAATGGCAGGGCAATGATCAATCCTGAAAGCGGGCACAGTGCCGCCCCCAGCAGCCCCGTTCGCCAATCGCTAAAGTCAACTTCAAGTAGCCGCACGCCCAGGGCAAACAGCATTAAAGGAATGCTTACCCCGCCCAGCATATGCATGGCTTCCAGTAGCCACCCCGGCAGCGGCACGCCGCTCATATTGATTAAAAGCCCAGCCAGACTAGCCGCCACAATCGGCATACGCAGAATATGCCACATCGAGGTGCGCGGATTTATCATGTAAAGGCCTACCGAAAAGTGCAGCACCATTTCCACGATAAAGATCACCACCGCCGCAGGTAAAGCCGCCTCACCAAAGGCCAGTACCAGTAACGGCACCCCCATATTGCCCGTGTTATTGAACATCATGGGTGGCAAAAAGGTTTTTATATCCAACTTTAGCCAAGCCGCCAACGGCCAAAGTATCAGCCCCGACCCCAATACAACGGCGGCAGCGGCGAAAGCAAGCCATGCGTAATCGGCAAGCGGCGCCTGGCGGTCTGCCAACACCGCAAACACTAACAGTGGAACGAACAGCTCCATATTCAGAGTATTCAGGCTGCGAATATCGGGTGTCCGAAAGCGCCCGTAAGCTGCCCCACAGCCTGAAATCAAAAACACCGGTAGCAGTGTCGCTAGAATATGCGCTGTCATGCGCGCCACCTTAATCCACGCCTGTGCATTGCCCTGCCTCATTGTTTTTATTGATCATGCTGTTATTACGTACTCCGTATTGATCACGCCGTTATTGATCTCGTTACTGGCTATGCGTAATGCTAAGGCTCCAGAAAGCGCTGCCATAACGCGTTGACTGCCGTGCGATGCTCTTTAAAATCGTCGGCCTTGCCAATCGCTTTTTCACCGGTAAGGGCCGCGCGGTGGGTACGGCTGCGATAGGCCAGATAGGCGTCTTTTAACTGCTCGGCTTCCTGTAAGGGTAAGTGTTCACTTTCAGCCAACGTTTCTAAAATGCGAATATTATCGCTGTAGGTCAGCAGCGCAGGCGTTTGGTTAGCAAGTGCTAACACCGTGTATTGGCAAAGAAACTCAATATCGACCATGCCGCCCGCGTCGTGCTTGAGATTAAAACCGCGGCTTTGGGCTTTACTGCTAAGGTGGTCGCGCATCTTATGGCGCATCTTGACAACATCCTCGCGTAAGGCGTGGATTTCACGTTTACGGCTCAATATATCGCCGCGCACCTGATCAAACCGCTTGGCGAGCAAACTGCTACCGGCAACTACCCGTGCGCGCACCAATGCCTGATGCTCCCAGGTCCAGGCATTCTGCTGCTGATAATCGGCGAAGGCATCAAGCGAAGTCACCAATAACCCCGCATTGCCCGAGGGGCGTAAACGCATATCCACTTCATACAGGCTACCCGCTGGCGTTACGGCGGTTAGCAGATGAATAATTCGCTGGCCCAGCCGGGTGAAAAACAGCGGCGTTTCAATGGGGCGTGGGCCGTCTGTGGAACCTTTACCATCGCTGTCATGGAGAAAAACCAGATCCAGATCAGAGCCATACCCAAGCTCAATCCCACCTAGTTTACCGTACCCGATCACTAAAAAAGCCGGCTCGTTGAGGTCTAATCCCTCCGGTACGCCGTGTTTACGAGTCACGTGCTTCCAGGCCATCACCAACACGGCGTCCAGGATTACTTCTGCGATATAGGTTAAGTAATCGCTTACTTTCATTAGATGACGCGTGCCGGCAACATCTGAGGCGGCAACATGCAGCATTTGGGCATGTTTAAACACACGTAGTGCCTCTAACTGCGCCTCCTCATCGTCTTCGGGCAGCCGATTGAGCGTTTGGCGCAGCTCATCGGCTAAGCGCGTTTTATCGGCGGGGGTATACAGGGTTTCAGGGGTTAAAAGTTCATCGAGCAGAATAGGATAGCGAGCCAGCTGTGTGGCAATCCAGGGGCTTGCCGCGCACAGGTGCATCAAATGCTCAAGCGCGTGGGGGTTTTCACGCAGCAGCGCCAGATAAGCGGTACGTCGTAGTACTGATTCAATCAGTGGCTGCACGCGAGAAAGCGCGGTATCCGGCGTATCGTTTTCAGCCACGGCCGCCAGCAGAAGCGGCATAAGCGCATCAAGGCGCTCAAAACCGATCCGCTGCATACTTTGCACCTGACGCGATTGGTATAAACTCTGCAGACGCTTAAGCACCCTCTCCGGCTCGATAAACCCCACACCGCTTAAATAGGCAACGGCCTCATCCTGCTCCAGCTCATTGCGCCAGATTAACCGCCATTGCGCTGGTGTCTGGTGGCTATCGTCGTTGGCGTCCTGAGCATTTTCTTCGGGGTCGGCGATCACCGCATCAAAATGCTGGCGCACGCGCTCACGTACCTTATCAATCTGCTCGATCAGTTGCGCCCAGCTGGCATAGCCCATAGCAAAGGCGACACGGGCCTGATCAGACTCATCGGTAGGCAGCATTTGCGTCTGACGATCTTCAAGGGCCTGGATTACATGCTCGATATCACGCAGAAAAGCGTAGTCAGGCAGCAGCTCATCGACTACCGCCTGAGGCAGCAGGCCCAGTTCCGGCAGGCGCGTTAAGGCCGTGTGTAATGAGGTCACCTGTAGTTCGGTATCACGACCGCCACGAATCAGCTGGAATGCCTGAACCACGAACTCCACTTCGCGAATACCGCCAGGGCCGAGTTTGATATTGCTCTGCATGCCCTTGCGCTTCACTTCGCGGTTAATCATGGCTTTTAACTCACGTAGCGACTCAATAGCGCCAAAATCAAGGTAGCGCCGATACACAAACGGGCGCAGGCTTGCCAATAGCCCAAAGCCTGCGTCTATATCGCCGGCTACCGGGCGGGCCTTGAGCATGGCGTAGCGTTCCCACTCGCGCCCCTGATCCTGGTAATAGCTTGAAAGCATGGCAAAGCTGCCCACCAATGGGCCACCATCGCCGAGCGGGCGTAAGCGCATATCCACCCGAAATACGAAGCCATCGGCCGTCATCGCGTCCAGGGCGGCAATCAGCTTTTGCCCCAGCTTGGTGAAATACTCCTGATGCTCTAGCGGCTTACGCCCGCCCTGCGTGTCGCCTTTTTCCGGAAACGCAAAAATCAGGTCGATATCGGACGAGAGATTCAGCTCGCCCGCGCCCAGTTTGCCCATACCCAGCACGACTAAGCGTTGGGGCGCGCCATCGGCACGCGCAGCGGGCAATCCCCAACGAGGGGCGTAAAACGCTTCAAGCCAGCCTAGTGCCGCCTCCAGACAAATTTCGGCGAGCTGGGAAACCGCCTGTGCGGTGTCCCACATGGTGTAACCATCAGGACGGTTCAAGTCCCGCCACACGATTCCCAACATGCGGGCGCGCCTAAAACGGCGTAATGCGCGCTGCAGCGCCGCTTCATCTTCAGCGCTTTCCAGGGCACTTTGCAGCCACTGCTGCTGGTCACCGCGGGTCGGGGCGGCCTCAAGTTCGCCGGTCGCGTCGAGCTCATCTAGCCACTGGGGGTAGCGCGTAAGCGTATCCAGCGCAAAGGTGGATACGCTCAGCACTTTTGCCAGCGCCTCACGACGCGACGGAGATAGCTCCTCCCAACGCGCTGAGGGCAGTGGCTGCTTGGTCATGGAGGCAACATTGTCAGCTTGACTAAGCGCATCATTAAGCCGCTGGCCCGCCCTTTGTGCCACGTGCTGAAGTGTTTCAGGCAGGTTTTCCAAAGGTAAAAACTTATCGTTTAGTTGCATAACCACCTCACTGCCAAGCGCTGAAACGCTAGCCGAAGAATTTTTGCCAGCCCAAGAGCCCCCAGGTAAACCCGGCGATGATCAGCGACAGCATCACGGCTGCCGAACCGATATCCTTTGCGCGTCCGGAAAGCTCATGATGCTCCGTACCGATGCGATCGACGACGTTTTCGATCGCACTATTCAAAAGCTCGACAATCAGTACTAAAAACAGGCTGCCGACCAACAAAAGCCAGCTGATCGAATCATTACTGATCCACCAGGCAAACGGTAGCATCACCGCAGCAATGCCGACCTCCTGGCGAAAGGCGGCTTCGTTTCGAAACGCGGCTTTTAAACCTTTCCACGAGTAACGCGTTGAGTGCACCAAATGGGTTAAACCGGTATGCCCTGGTTTCATGCAGGTTGCCTCACCTTTTAAGCGTAGCGGAAATTAATTAGCCAAAATCATCGTATCTAAATCGACTGATAACGGATCAAGCACTTCAGACCAGCTTATATAAGGTGTATTACTGTTACCGTTCACAAATACGCTAAACACGCCCCACCGCCCCGACGCCGTACGAAAGTAGCCTGCCGCGGCGCGTACCGCAAAGGGCTGGTTCAACGTACCGGTTTTCAGCATCACGTTATTTTGAAACGTGGAGGAGCCGCGGCGAATAAACCGCATCACGCCGTTCGCGGGCGATTGAAACGCAGCCACAAAGCTTGGAAATAGCGAACTTTGCCGATACATATCCTCCAGCATGACGTTAACCCCGTGAGCCGAGGTACGGTTTTCGGTGGTCAACCCGCTGCCGCTATACAGCGTTAACGGCCCGTGCCCCGGCAATTGCTGGGCATAGGCCTCAATGGCTGAACCTGCCTGACGCAGCTGGGCCTGAGGAGTTTCCACCAGGTTTAAAGCCAGCACATCGGCCATGTAGTTATTGGAATAGTTCATGGTGCGCAGCAGAAGCTCTTGTAACGGCTGGCTATCCACGGCGGCTAGGCGTGCCGCGCTGCTCAAAGGCTGTGTTGACGTAACACGCCATGGGTCTCTTACGTGGATACCCGCCTGATTGAGCATGCCTAAAAGTATCTGCGCGGTCTCTTCAGCGGCATCGCCCGCGCCCCGATAAACATCCTGGGCCCTCGCATTGGTCGAAATCTGCCCGGTCAAACGCATTACATCGCCACGCTCATCGGTCACGCGCACGGCGCTGATTTCAGTCCCGCTATTGGCAGGGCGGGTAATCACCTGGTTATCGATATCAATAAGCGGCAGTTGGCTATCGCAAAGCGCCGTGCGTGCCGGCTCCCCTGAAATAGAAGAAGGCGCTACGTTGACGCACCAGCTACCAAAATTAACCCCTGCCGAGGTTAGCGGCGCGCTGTAAGCATTGGTTACCCGGGAAAGCGCATTGCAGCGGTCATTGGTAATGCAGTTAACCGGGCCAAAGCGCCACTGGCTTACTACCAGCGCACCGTCGACTTCATTGACCCCCGCCATCTGTAAGCGCTGTACCAGGCGCCAGAGGTTTTCCGTGGTTAGCCCCGGGTCACCGCCGCCGTCAAATTCCAGATCCCCACGCAGAATGCCGTTATCGATGATGCCGCTGCTGACCAGTTGGCTGGTAAAGCGATGCTGCGGGCCAAAGCGGTTTAACAACGCTGCAGCCATATAAGCTTTAGTGACCGACGCCGGGGACATTTGGCGCTCAGGATTAATGCTGCCCAAAAGGGCGGGCATATTGGTATCCAGCAGACGCGCCTCGGCACTAATTGAAAAGCCTTTTTCCTGTAACTGGCTCAACCGGCTAAAATCGGCCAATGCCGAAGTGCTGACCGCGAAAGTGGCGGCGGCCACGCTGGCGATTAATGAACAACGCCATTGGCGCGCTGCTGCTTTAAAGAAGTACGTCACTTTTACCTGCCTCAATGTACATTCATTTTGGAAAACACGTGCAGCATGATTACTTCCGCTCCAGCTCGACCTGCAACCGCCAGAGCGTTTGCCCGCTTTGATCGTACTTGGCTTCAAACGGGGTTAAGTATTCACCGTCAGGCGTCCATACGCCCACCTCGGCCTGTCGTCCGGTAACTTGCGCGACCGCCAAAGCGAACTCCTCGACATAAAGCTGCCAGTTAGAGCGCAGCTCAAGGCACCCGCCTAGCGCCAACAGTGTGGGTAAAACCGGATGCCCATGCCAGCGCATCTTTAAGTGGGCCGCCTTGGGGTAAGGGTTGGGATACAGCAAATAGTGGCGCTCCGGCGCCCAATGCGCCTGCTTTGCCAACCTCCAGAAATCAACCAGATCCGCGCGTACCAGCAGCGCGTTATCCGGCAGTGCGCCGTGATCACGCCCCAGGCGATCTTCACTGCGATCGATTCCTATTACTGCGCAGTCAGGGAACTGCAAGGCAAGCTTTCTTGTCGAAACCCCAACGCCACAGCCTGAATCAAGGATGAGTGGAGCATTACAAGCCTGGTACCAGTGATTAGCCTGCTCAAATGCCTGCTGAGTATGATCAGCAATAGGCTTGCGCAACGGATGAGCCAACGCCCGGTCCACCTGGCGTGCTAAATCATGATGAGGGCCTGGCTGATTAGTGGTAACGGATCGAGAAGTGTACTGCATGCCATCCTCGGCTTGAAAAGAGGCGATTCTATCAGTCTCCGGCGCTTGCAGCATGACGGCGTTAGTCACCCGGTGCTATGATCACGCCCGAGATATTTATTAAGCTCAGTGACAGCGTAAGATTTACCCTGTTATTGACAATAATTGTTATTTAAAACCACCGCACCACGAGGAACCCGGCTTGTCACACTTACCGGTGATTGTCGGCATGGGCGGCATCAATCCCGCCGGCAGAAGCTCGGGCCATCAGGCCTTCCGCCGCACCGTGCTTGATGCCCTTCCCGCTGACCAGCAGCGCCAGACGCTTGAGGGCCTTGCAGCCCTGATGCAGCTTGTCGAGCACTCTGAAAAAGGGTGGCACGACCGTGTAGGACAGCCCATAGACTCGCCTGCCCAGTCGCTGCGCGAACAGGTGTTGAACCACACGCTGATTCGCCGTAACGAGGACCCCAAATTCCTCGCGCCTGGGCTGCCCGCAAATCGTCAAGCCAGTCTTCAGCTAGCCGAGCCGTTGCGCTTTACACTGCGCCGCCGCCAGTTGCCGGAAAACCTACCGGAAACCTGGCAGGTCCGGGATCTGAGTGCCCGTGAAGTAGAAGTCATCGTGCCGGCAGGCGTGCTTGAAACGCTGCTACCTGACGCCCAGACGCCCAAAGTGCACGCTGCAGCTCAGTTGCCTAGCGGCTTTGACCCCGCCAGTCTTTATCGTAGCGTGCACCACCCACGCGGGCTGTCGATGGCCATTTTTGGCGCCAGCGACTGCCTAGGGGCCAGCGGTTTCTCCTGGGAAACGCTGCGCCAAACGCTGAATCCAGACCATATTGCCGTTTATGCAGGCAACTCCATCGGTCAATTGGACGATGCTGGCTGGGGCGGCTTGATGAAGAGTCTGGTGAGCGGTCAGCGTGCCACCTCCAAGCAAATGCCGCTAGGTTACGGGCAGATGCCCGCCGACTTTTTGAATGCCTATGTATTGGGTAGCGTTGGCGGCACCGGCGCCGTACTAGGTGCCTGCGCAAGCTTTCTATACAACCTGCGTTTGGGTATCGAAGATATTCGTGCAGGACGGCGTAAAGTGGTGATGGTGGGCACGGCCGACGCTCCGATTACGCCTGAAATCATTGAAGGCTTCCGCGCCATGGGCGCCTTGGCTGACGATGCGAGTTTAAAAGCTCTGGATGCGCTTGAACTGCTGACCGACGCTGACTATCAGCGCGCCAGTCGACCCTTTGCGCGCAACTGCGGCTTTACCATGGGTGAAGCCAGCCAGTTTGTTCTGTTGATGGATGATGCGCTGGCGCTTGAAGTAGGCGCAGACATTCTCGGAGCAGTGCCGGAAGTATTCGTGAATGCCGATGGCTTCAAGCGCTCTATTTCAGCGCCGGGCATCGGCAACTACATCACGCTGGGCAAGGCCGCAGCACTGGTGCGCAATATGCTGGGCGAAAAAGCGCTGCAAGAGCGCAGTTTCATGCACGCACATGGCACGAGCACCCCTAAAAACCGTACGACTGAATCCCATGTGCTGCATGAAATCGCCCGCGCCAACGGTATTAGCGAGTGGCCGGTAGTAGCGATTAAGTCATTTATCGGCCACTCTCAGGGGTCAGCGGGGGGTGATCAACTGGTGAGCGCGTTGGGCAGCTTCGCCCACGGGTTACTGCCCGGTATTCCCACTCTGGATGAGGTGGCCGACGACGTGTATGCCGAGCGGCTACGCTTCTCCCAAACGCCCATAGCCTTTAAAGCGGATGCCGCCTTTATTAACGCCAAAGGCTTTGGCGGTAATAACGCAACCGGCGTTGTGCTTTCCCCCGGCGTTACCGAGCGCTTGCTGCTTCAGCGTCATGGCGCCGCCGCGATTAGCGCCTGGAAGGAGCGCCGCGAGACCGTGCGCGCCCAAGCGGCCGCGTATCTTGACCAGGCGGATGCCGGCCATTACGCGCCACGTTATCAATTTGGCGAAGCGGTGCTCGAAGGCCCCGAACTGGATATTCACGCGGACCGTATTCACATCCCGGGCTATGCTCAAGCGGTATCGCTGGCAAGCGATAATCCTTTTGGCCGAATTGACGAAGAGGATTCGGAATGAGCGAGCAGCGCTTTAACATTGCCGTTTATCCAGGCACCTTCGACCCGATCACCAACGGTCACTTCGACCTTATCGAACGTGGCGCCAGGATGTTCGATAAGATAATCATTGCCGTGGCGGCAAGCCCTGGCAAACGACCCAGTCTCGATCTTGACACTCGGATTGCTCTGGTCAACGCTACCTGCGCCACGCTTGGCAATGTTGAAGTCGTGGGCTTTTCCAATCTGCTGACCCGCTTTATGCATGAACAGGGCGCAACCATCATGCTGCGTGGCCTGCGTGCGGTGTCCGACTTTGAGTATGAGCTACAGCTTGCCAATATGAACCGGGCGCAAAACCCCGAGCTTGAAAGCGTATTTCTCACTCCGGCGGTGGAAAACTCGTATATCTCTTCCACCATTGTGCGTGAAATCGCCAAGCTGGGCGGCGATATTTCACCGTTAGTTCCTTCCCAGGTCGCAGAAGTATTGCGTAAGCACTACAATACGTAACCACCAACATTGTTGAGTAAAACACTCGGGTATAGCGTTTAGCGACGCCTGGGTGTGCCAGCCATTCGCGAGGTATGCCCATGGCCCTGATGATCACCGATGAATGCATTAATTGCGACGTCTGCGAGCCCGAGTGCCCGAACGATGCGATCTCTCCCGGCGAGGAGATTTACATCATCGACCCAAACTTGTGCACCGAGTGCGTTGGCCACTTTGACGAACCCCAGTGCCAGCAGGTTTGCCCGGTAGACTGTATTCCGCTTGACCCCGCGCGCTCTGAAACGCAGCAGCAGCTTTTGGAAAAGTACCGCATTATTACTGCTGCTTAACGTTTGTCGTCTCGCGTGCGTATATGGGCCATCGCCTGGCCAATTATCCTTTCCAATATTACCGTTCCGCTTCTCGGGCTGGTCGATACTGCTGTGGTCGGGCACCTGCCCGACTCACGCTATCTGGCCGCCGTGACGCTAGGCGCTACCCTATTCAGCTTTCTATATTGGGGCTTTGGCTTTCTACGCACACACTAATGTAAACAGTATGGACACTCACACTAATGCTGAGTAGAATATTGACATTAGTGGAGTATTGTTATGGCATTTCAGCTAAATTCGAAAGCAAAGATAGTAGATATAAAACGCTTTTATAGAGTTGAGGGAAGACTGATAAAATCATCAGACTCAAATGAATTCTATATTGAGTGGGGTAACTACAATCTGGATTGGAATCCCCAGTCTAAGAGGTTTGAATCAACCCCCGATCTAATGCTGGAGGATTTTCCAGTAATCTACCAATCTGACGGCACTCCTTGGGATCTAGGCAACCTCTACTTATATTGGTGGTGGAACAATAACGCAGACTATAACGCCAAGAGCATCTCTACCATTAAGAGGAAGGCGAAACACCTTCTCCACTATCTTCAATGGCTAGAAGATAGCCAATCCTTGGAAAGACCATACCATGTCTTTTATGCCCCGAAAGGCTTGAGACCACGACAACGTGTTACCTACCAGTACAAGCGATATTTGCAGTCCTTGTACTTGGATAACACTAACGCTCTATCCGTAGTTAAAGGCAAAGCAGCTGAAGTTGCTCAGTTCTATATGTTCCTGAATCAATATAACTTACAGCCACCTGACATGCCAAAGATTGAAGGGCATTTCTACAGGATCAAACAAGCCAAAAGATTTACCCCTAGAGGAACGGCGCACCAAATTGTCTATACGGACATTCATATCACTGAGTCGATGCTAAAAGAGAATGACAGCGAAACAATTGGAGGAGAAGACGGTAAAGTTAGACCCCTATCAACCAAAGAAAAAGATTGGGTGCTAGAGGGACTTGAGACACTAGGCGACAGGCAAATGCAACTCATACATTGGCTTGGACTCTACAGTGGGGCCAGGAAGCAAACCATCTGCACTCTCACCGTAGATTCCATAAAAGAGGCTTACATCGCCTATCAAGGATCAGCAGAAGCACGAGTAAAAGTAGGTCCAGGCACAGGAATAGACACGAAAAATAATGTGAATTACGTCTTACGAATTCCATTTGGACTTGTGAAGGCTGTTTACAACTGGATCGTGCGCTCTCCTATCTATAAGGAAAGGCGTGCCATCAGCTTCTATGGAGAATCTGATCAGAACTATTGCTTCCTAACTAAGAACGGAAACCCTTTCTACGTTGCTCAACGACATCGAGCCGATGCACAAAACCCCGACCTTTCACACACACTGGTTCTCAAGGACAGAGGAAGAGTTGGCAACTTTATAGGCAATTCAATCAACGACTTCGACAATCAGCGACTAATACCTTGGATAAAGGAACACAAAGACTCTAACTGGATGGGTTTTAGATTCCATGATCTCCGAGCAACAAAAGGAATGGAGTTTGTCAGAAAAGCCAGGGTAACAAACATGACCCCAACAGACATCATTCTTGAAGTTATGTCTATATTGGGCCATCGATCAGAGTCATCGACACAGAGATACTTGGACTTTGATGAGTTTGTTAGAGATAGACGTAACAAAAACAGGGCGGTTGAAAACGCTCTATACAATCAAGACTTCCCTTGGGATACGGAGTAAGCATGATCGATAAATTTATAGATGTATTTCCATCTACTATCGATACCGACCCAGATTTTCTTCCTGCATCTCTTCGTATCTCTGATATAGGTAGGATTCGCCTGTGCTGGCCAACAACTGAGAAAAGACATAAGAGCATCTACATAGGACGACTCCTATATCCAGCCCGAAAGAAAAGTAAATTGATCAATGGTGGCAAAAGATCATCTGTCCCTAGCTTCTTTATTGAGAGCGATTCTAGGTTCCTTCCAGAGCGACAGGGTTTGATCATTACACTAACCGAAAGGTTCTTCGATAATGACCTCACCTATAATAATGCAGCTGAAATAGTCACATTCTTTGACTTTATTGACTTTGAACTGACTGAGACTGTTGACACCTCCTCCACCGACTCTCTGAAATCCGCATATATCGCCTACAGCGAAATGCTCTGGAATCGCGTATCACTCCCGAATACCGAAGAAAACTCTCTCAAAATAAGGAAAAATACGGCATTTTATAAGCAGAACGCCGCCAAAGAAGCTATTGCCGCCTGCTTGGGAACTATAGGCAAAGAAACTGTTGGAAGCTGGGCAATCAAAATCGTACAAGCCAAGGGCGAGCAACAATTTAAGGTGGTTGATGACACCAAGAAAGCACTTGAAGCTTTTCATGCTCATCGCTACGTATTCACTCAGACCGCCGACCATCTACTAGCTGACAGGTCATATCCTTTTGTTTTAGAGCCTCAAGTAGACCCTCCAATACAAAAGCAAATTTATCTGAGTCACATGATATTCAATCTTCACGGGCTAAACGAAAAACTGAACACAAGAGGAGGAGGGAACGGCCATAGCGACAGGTACAGCCGTCTGTATGACCAGAACGGTAGACTACTTGATTGGGATACGGAAATTCTTCCAGCGCTTCGAGCTGATGGGCTCATAACATCACACTCAGGCACCGCTACTTATACTGGAAAGTACAAAACCCTTTACCTGACCTACAAAGAAATGGTGAATGGAATGTTCTTCCCCGATAGTTTCCTCCAGCGTGTATTTAACGCCGCCACTTACCATTTCACCCATATTCTTTTAGGGGACACTGGAGCGAATCTAGCCGTCCTAAACAAGATGCCACTTATTCAGCCAACTCACCTATCGAGAGAAGGCAAGTACAGAATAATTTCTTTCAAGGATCGAAAAGGCGGTGAATACAGCGTCAGAATGAATCCAAAGATGTTACAGCATTGGAAAAAATACATTGAGCTTTGCAGGCACATCATTGGCGATATAACTGGTTTAAAAGGGCCTCGATACTTTCAGCCCAACGGTGAAATGGACACAGTTACATCTAGTTTCATTTCAAATCCAAACGTATTTTGGAACTCAGATTTAATGCGCGTCACAGCAAAGCAATGGCGCGACTACTCTATCAACATCCACCTCATGGAAACGGGTGATATAGAGCATTCTGCAAATCAACACCAACACACCATTGAAACCTCACGTAAGCATTACATAGCAGTGGAAAATCGAATAGCAATCACTGAACTAAATGATTACTTCAAGAACCTTGCCACAACAATCAATTTATACAGGAACGAACCCGTAGGAATCAGAGAAGCAGAAACGGATGAAGGGCACCAAGGAACGACAGGAAGATGCCTGTCCAATGGTGAAGGCCCTCGCCGCCATGATGGCTTTACTGAAGCTACCCCAGAGCCACGTTGTTCGGCCATGCTGACCTGCTTTTTCTGCGCCCACTATGGGCTTGAGCGCTCATTAGACGAACTCGTAATGCTGTTATCAATCCGTCAATGGCTCCCTCTCCATAGCAAGTCAAAGTCACTCAACATAGACGAACACATGATTAAGTTTGAACCTATGATAAGAAGAATTGACGACTTGCTGGCTATTTTTTCCACTAAGAGCTCTGAGAATCGTGCGCTTTATGAAGAAGCGAAAAAACAGGTGGAATGGGGAAATCTACATCCTTACTGGTCTTTAAAAATCGCAGCACTAGAACATGCTGGTATAGAAGGTAACGGAGAGATCGAATGAACTGGCTACCTAG
>NZ_JBQSWC010000032.1:0-61256 GCF_052376775.1 Halomonas sp. AOP43-A1-21
ACCCTGGGGCGGCTCTTTGCGTTACATGATGCACCTGCTGGCTTACACGGGCTTCGGCTCGCCCAGCTCGTTATCATTAGAGTCAAAGACCGCGCTATCGTGCTGCTTGAGCAGGCGGCTGGTCACCGTGCCCGCGGTCATTGAGCCGTTGACGTTGATCGCCGTGCGGCCCATATCGATGAGCGGCTCGATGGAGATTAATAGTCCTGCCAGCGCAATCGGCAGATCAAGCGTCGAAAGCACAATGATGGCCGCAAAGGTTGCCCCACCACCGACGCCTGCAATCCCGAAAGATGCCAGAGTGACGACCAGCACCAGCGTTGCCAGAAACTCCAGCGAAAATGGATCGATCCCTACCGTAGGCGCAATCATCATGGCCAGCATGGCCGGATAAAGCCCGGCACAGCCGTTTTGGCCGATGGTTGCCCCGAAGGAAGCAGAGAAGTTGGCAATGGCGGGCGGCACGCCAATGCGGTCCACCTGGGCTTCGATGTTCAGAGGAATCGTGGCCGCGCTTGAGCGCGAGGTAAACGCAAAGGTGAGCACCGGCCAGACTTTTTGAAAATAGCGTTTGGGATTGACTCCAGCGCCCATCAGAAACAGCGTATGCATGACCAGTATCAGCGCCAACCCCACGTAGGAGGCGATGACGAAACCAAGCAGATTAAGAATATCGTTAAGATTGGATGTGGAAACCACCTTGGTCATCAACGCCATCACCCCGTAAGGCGTCAGGCGAATCACCATTCGCACCAGGCGCATGATCCACTTCTGTACGATATCAATACCTTCGATTAGCTTATCGCCAAGTGCTGCATTTTCACGCTTGATGCCCAGTGCCGCCATGCCCAAAAACGTGGCAAAAATTACCACGCTGATAATCGACGTCGGACGCGACCCAGCCAAATCTTGAAAAGGATTGCTGGGAATAAAAGATAGCAGCAATTGCGGTATGGTCAGGTCAGCCACTTGAGCACTGCGTTCAATAATGGCCTGGCCCCGCTCAAGCTCGCGGGCGCCCTGCACCAGCCCCTCGGCAGACAACCCAAACAGCTGCGTCATGCTGATGCCGATAACCGCCGAGATCGCCGTAGTAAGCATCAACATGGCGAGCACGCCCAGGCTGATTTTACCCAGCGCACTGGCATCATGCAGACGCGTTACGGCGGACAGAATAGTGACCAGCACCAGAGGCATGATGATCATTTTCAACAGTTGGACATAACCGCCGCCGACCAGATTGACCCAGTCGATAGTACCGTCAAGTACCACCGAATCCGCAAACAACCACTGTAGCAGCGTCCCCAACCCAACACCGATGACAAGACCGGCTAACACCACCTTTGAAAGGCTTGCGCCGTTTCGCTGCCAGCGTGCCAGCAGTGCGATCGCAAGCGCAAAGACCAATACGTTGATCGCAATCAACCCATGCATGTAATGCCTCTCCTAAAAAATAAAAAAACGGCACATCAACGATGTGCCGTAAGATAAGTAAAACAGAAATATAGCCTGCTAACTCTTGCGCGCCATAGTAATTAATAGCGGCACACAATAAAAATGTATTTTACTTATAACCTTGGAAGCATTTTCATCACTGGGTCGTCGGCAGAATGTCTTATTGAGAAAAGACCCATTGAAGCAAGGACCATTGAGATACTTTTTTCAGACAAAAAAAAGGCGGCCCATAGGCCGCCCGCTCCAAGCACTTCCTCTGACCACTCCCTGTGTCAAACTCCTCAGGTAACTTCCTTGCTAGGCCTCACATCAATGTGGCACCGCGCGTACCTGTTTACATCTCTTACATTGCATTCTGTCTAAAGCATCCTTGCCTCCCCTGTCCTGAATGCATTGTGGCAGATAACGAATGCTTCTCAAGACGGGCAAAATAGAAGAGGGCAAGCCTTATCGGCTCACCCTTTTTTTCAAACCAATTTAAAATCAATCACATGAATTTTAATTAAGGCAAAATTACGGATTTTCTTACCCTAAAACGAGCGATTTTCGTCGGCATTTGTAAGAGATCTCTTACAAAATCTTGAGACATATCTTACAAACCAACCCCTTAAAAAGCCTTACTGACCTTTAATAGCGCTGATGCCTGGGTAGTTAACATCACCTAGCTCAGCCTCAATCACCAGTAAGCGGTTATATTTAGCTACCCGGTCAGAACGGCATAGCGAACCGGTTTTAATCTGGCCAGCACAGGTACCCACCGCCAAATCAGCAATGGTGGTATCTTCGGTTTCGCCGGAGCGGTGCGAGATAACCGCGGTAAAGCCTGCATCCTGCGCCATCTTGATGGCGTCCAGCGTTTCAGACAGCGAGCCGATCTGGTTGAACTTGATCAGAATCGAGTTACCGATCTGCTCATCGATACCGCGCTTGAGGATTTTGGTGTTGGTCACGAACAGGTCATCGCCTACCAGCTGCACCTTGTCACCCAGCTTATCGGTCAGCGCTTTCCAGCCGTCCCAATCCGACTCATCCATACCGTCTTCGATGGAAACGATCGGGTAGTCGGCGCAAAGGCCCGCCAGATAGTCGGTAAAGCCTTGCGCATCGTAGCTTTTACCTTCGCCGGAAAGGTTGTACTGGCCGTCCTTGTAGAACTCAGACGAAGCACAATCGAGCGCGAGCGTAACGTCTTTACCCAGGGTATAGCCCGCATCTGCAACGGCCTGCTTGATAACCGCCAGGGCATCGGCATTAGAGGCCAAGTCAGGCGCAAAACCACCCTCGTCGCCAACCGACGTGGAAAGGCCTTTCGCCAGAAGTACTTTCTTCAACGCATGGAAAATTTCTGCGCCCATGCGTAGCCCTTCGCGAAAATTAGGCGCGCCCACCGGCTGCACCATAAATTCCTGGATATCGACGTTGTTATCCGCATGCTCGCCGCCATTGATGATGTTCATCATCGGTACCGGCATGCTGTATTGACCCGGCTGGCCGTAAAGCTCGGCAATGTGCGCATAAAGCGGCACGCCCTTGGCATTGGCCGCCGCTTTGGCAGCAGCCAGCGATACCGCCAGAATCGCATTCGCGCCCAGGGTCGCTTTATTGTCAGTGCCATCCAGCGCCAGCATGGCATCGTCCAGACCGCGCTGATCGCGCGCATCCATTCCCAGCAACGCATCACGGATTTTGCCATTGACCGCATCGACAGCTTTCAGTACACCTTTGCCGAGATAGCGCGCTTTATCACCGTCGCGCAGTTCAAGCGCTTCACGCGAACCGGTGGAAGCACCGCTGGGCGCGCAGGCTTCGCCTACCGCGCCACTCTCAAGACGCACGCGCGCCTGTACTGTCGGATTACCGCGTGAATCAAGTACTTCCAGTGCACTGATATCTACAATTTTGGTCATGACAGTGTCCTTGGTTGTGGGTCTAATAAAGGATTACGTACCGCGTTGGCTACCGCTTAGCGAATGGTCAACGGCGCAAAGTTTTTGACTAGTGAATCCAATTGCGAAAGCTGGGTTAAAAATGGCTCAAGCTGATCAAGCGGCAAGGCACAGGGGCCATCACACTTGGCATTATCAGGGTCTGGATGCGCCTCCAAAAATAGCCCGGCAAGCCCTACCGCAACGCCGGAACGGGCAAGCTCGGCTACCTGGGCACGCCGCCCATCGGCACTGTCGGCGCGTCCACCCGGGCGCTGAAGCGCATGGGTGACATCAAAAAACACCGGATAGCCGGTCTGTTTCATGTCCCCGAACCCAAGCATATCGACAATCAGGTTGTTGTAACCAAAGCTTGAGCCGCGCTCGCAGAGCATCAGGCGATCATTACCGGCTTCCTGAAACTTGCTGAGAATATGGCGCATCTCATGAGGTGCTAAAAACTGGGGCTTTTTGATATTGATCGCGGCACCGGTTTTGGCCATCGCCACCACCAGATCCGTCTGGCGCGCCAGGAAAGCGGGCAACTGGATGATATCCGCGACGTCTGCCGCCTGGGCCGCCTGCCAGGGCTCGTGAACATCGGTGATGATCGGCACGCCATAACGCGACTTGATATCAGCGAGAATCTGCAAGCCTTTTTCAATACCCGGACCACGGTACGAGTGAATCGAGCTGCGGTTGGCCTTGTCAAAGCTCGCCTTGAATACATACGGCATACCGAGCTTTTGCGTCACGCTGACGTAGGCTTGGGCTACCTCGTCGGCAAGCTCTGCCGACTCTAGCACGTTCATGCCGCCAAGCAGCATTAAGGGCAAAGAATTGCCGGCGGTTAGGCCGGCAATGTTGATGTGACGCTCTTGAAAAGGTGCTTGAGAAGACATTGGCTTCCCCCCTTATTCCTGAGGTGTCGCGTGAGATCGGGTACGCGCCGTTTTGTGCTCCAGCGCTGCATTCACAAAGCCCGAGAACAGCGGGTGCCCGTCACGCGGTGTGGAGGTAAATTCCGGGTGGAACTGACACGCCACGTACCAAGGGTGATCGGCCAACTCGATCATTTCAACCAGCGACTGATCAACGCTTTTACCTGAAATTACCAGGCCGGCTTTTTCCAGCTCGTCAATAAACTGGTTATTAACTTCGAAGCGGTGGCGGTGACGTTCAACGATTTCATCAGAGCCGTAAGCTTCACGCGCTTTGCTGCCGGAGGTCAGATGACATATCTGGCCGCCCAGACGCATGGTGCCGCCTAAATCAGACGCCGCATCGCGCAGCTCAATTTTACCTTCCGCATTCAGCCATTCGGTAATCAGGCCGACCACCGGGTGCTGAGTGTCATGGGTAAACTCAGTGGAGTTGGCATCTTTCCAGCCCGCCACGTTACGCGCAAATTCAATAACCGCTACCTGCATCCCTAAGCAGATCCCCAGGTAAGGCACGTTATTTTCGCGGGCAAACTGGGCGGTCATAATTTTGCCTTCCACGCCTCGCTCACCAAAGCCGCCGGGCACCAGAATAGCGTCTTTACCCGCTAGGCGCTCGGTGCCGTGACGTTCGATGTCCTCAGCGTCGATATAGTCGACATTGACTTTGATGCGCCCTTGAATGCCTGCATGAATCAAGGCTTCATTAAGCGACTTGTACGCGTCCAGCAGTTCCATGTACTTACCGACCATGGCGATACTTACGGACTTGAGCGGATTAAGCTTGGAGTCCAGCACTTTCACCCACTCGGAAAGATCGGCGGGCTCGGCATCAAGGCGCAGCTTATCGCAGACGATATCGTCCAGGCCGTGTTCATGAAGCATCAGCGGGATACGGTAGATGGTATCTGCGTCCTGAAGCGGTACGACCGCACGCTCTTCAACGTTGGTAAACAACGCGATTTTGCGGCGTTCGCTCTCTTCAAGCTCGACTTCGCTGCGGCAAATCAGAATATCCGGCTGAATACCAATCGAGCGCAGCTCTTTAACGCTGTGCTGGGTAGGCTTGGTTTTCGTCTCGCCCGCCGTCTTGATATACGGCACCAGCGTCAGGTGCATAAACAGCGCGCGATTAGCACCCTGCTCGCTACGAATCTGGCGAATAGACTCCAAAAACGGCAGCGATTCGATATCACCTACCGTGCCACCGATTTCTACCAGCGCCACGTCGAAACCTTCACCGCCGGCATAAACGCGCTGCTTGATTTCATCGGTGATGTGCGGGATGACCTGTACCGTGCCACCCAGGTAATCGCCACGGCGCTCTTTGCGCAGCACGTGCTCGTAAACACGGCCTGTGGTGAAGTTGTTGCGCTGGGTCATCTTGGTACGAATAAAGCGTTCGTAGTGGCCCAGGTCCAGATCGGTCTCGGCGCCATCCTCGGTGACGAACACCTCGCCGTGCTGGAAAGGGCTCATGGTGCCCGGGTCCACGTTGATGTACGGGTCGAGCTTGAGCATGGTGACCTTAAGGCCGCGGGCCTCTAAAATCGCCGCCAGCGAGGCCGACGCGATGCCCTTGCCAAGAGAGGACACAACGCCGCCGGTCACGAAGATATATCGTGTCATGGAAAACCTGTCGAAACGTGATCAAAAGGCGTAACAGAAAGCCACACCAGGATGGGACGACAGAATAGCAGACTACGCCCCAAGGCTCAATTTGAACTGAGCAGTCAAAATCAGCTCGGCCGAACCAGAATGGGCAGCTGCCCCAGCCCTGCGCTTGCATACATTCATAGGTAAACCGCCAACCACCATACTTAATAGCAATGATTACTATTTGCCTTAAGAGTATCCTTGTTCTCAGCGTACTCCCCGTACCGATGAGATTGTAGCGGGGAAATTAGCACGTAATGAAATAACATAAGGGAATAAGGGGAAACGAAAGATGCAGCACAAGCGACGTCGAATTTTCCATTTGGCAGCCATGATGAGTTGCCTGCAAGCCGTCCCCGGGTGGGCGAATACGACAAACTCAGCAATAACGACAGAGGGTGAAGCCCCCGCCACCCTCACACCGATAACGGTGACCGCGGAAAAAACCGAGCAGCCACTGGAAAATGTGGCTGCCAGTGTCGCGGTGATTGATGGTTCTGAAATTGAAGCAGCGGGCCTGACCAGCCTCGAACAGTTAGAGGGACGGGTTCCTGGGTTATCGTTTCAGCCATTCGGACAGGCCGGCATGAATTCTCCCGTAATGAGGGGACTAACGGCTAACTTCAACACCTTTTCCACCTCAACGTTGCTTCTGGTGGATGGTGTACCAACACTGTCTGCTCAGGGATTCGAGAGCAGCCTACTTAACGTCGACCGAATCGAGATACTACGCGGCCCTCAGTCCACACTCTATGGCAGTAATGCCGAAGCTGGCGTCATTGCTATCCACACCCAGCCGATGGACAACCAACCTCGCGCCACTGTTAGCGGTGAAGCCGGCAACCATGGCCATCGAGCCGTTCGCTTCGCCGTCAGTCACCCCATCGTTCAGGACAATCTCTATGCCAGTATTGCGGGTAGCACGTCGAGTGAGGATGGTTTTATCGACAACATCCACACCGGCAGTAATGAAGATGACCGCAATCGGCACGATCTCAACCTAGGGCTGCGCTGGACGCCTGGTGATGCGACTGATTTGGCACTGCGCTATACGCGCCAAGAGTATGATGATGGTGCATCCCGCTGGGGGGCACCTAGCGCGCATCGTGCCACTGTTGCCTCAGGCACCCCAAGTTGGAACCGATCCTGGGGGCAAACCCTAGCACTAACCGCGGAACATGAATTCGCCTCGGACTTGAGTCTCCATTCCGTCACTGCCTGGAATGATTTCCGGGATCATATACAGCAGGATACCGATTTCAGGGCCGAGGATATCTTGCACGTAGGTCGTGACAACCGGCTACGCACGCTATCCCAGGAGCTTCGCTTAGAGGGTGCTCTTGGCGAGACAGAGTGGTTGCTCGGCGTCTACGGCGATAGCAGTGATAACCGGCTGCATAGTATCAGCAAAAATATGATGGGCTCTGTGGATCTTCATGCCAATCAGGAAAGCCAAACGACAGCCCTGTTTACCCATTGGAACCTACCCTTGGCACAACACTGGCGCCTTTCTACCGGTGGGCGCATTGAGCACAATCAGGTGGAACTACACCCACGTGGTGCGGCAAGCCGGTCGGAATCATGGTCGCACTTTTCGCCCAAGATCGCGTTGCAATATGAAATCAGCCCACGCAATCAGTGGTACGCCAGTATCTCGCGAGGCGTGCGTAGCGGTGGGTTCAATATATTATCCCCCGCAACGAACTATCAGTCCTTCGGTCCAGAGAAAACTTGGTCCTACGAGACCGGCGCTAAGGGTTGGCTAGCCGAAGGGCGCCTGCGTTACTCTCTCGCCGCCTATCTGATGGACATCGACAACATGCAAGTCATGCAAATGCCCACCGCCGGCATGATGTACATCACCAATGCTGCCACAGCCACCTCTAAAGGGGTAGAACTCGACCTTGACTATCTGCTTGGCGATGGGTGGCAAATTAAAGGGGGGTTAGCCTGGAACCATACCCGATTTGATCAATTCCAAGATGGCTCAGCCGACTACGCTGGTAATCACAATCCTTTCGCTCCCGATTTTACCGGTTATTTGAGCCTACGCTACGACGATCCAGAAGGCTGGTACACCCAGGGCAGCCTGGTCGGTAGCAGCAAAGTCTACCTAGACGCCGCCAACCAATACGAGCGTAACGACTATGCACTGCTCAACTTGGTCGCTGGCTATCAGTTAGGTGATTGGGAGCTCGCCGCCTACGCCGACAACATCGGCGATAAGCGCTATGACGCCGTGGGCTACCAGAACGGCTTCGTCACCATCTACAGCCCGCCCCGGGAGGTAGGAATGCGCTTCACTTGGCGATTGTGATCGCCGGAGCGCTCTCCATGCCTAATACCCGCACCGCCACCCCAGCCCAGCCTGTTTTTGGCCCTCGGCTTATCGCCGGGCTGACCGGCGTATTCATCGCAGCCATCATGGCAGGATTTAACAACCGGGTTCCTGCCTTATCATTGCCAGATATTCGCGGCGCCCATGGTTTGGGTGCCGACGCTGCCTCCTGGCTGGATACCGTCTATCTCGTTGGCGAAATCACGGTACAACCGTTTGCCGCCTGGTTCGCCATCACCCTATCACTGCGCCGTTATCAACTGGTGTTAATCTCCGCTGCCACGCTGCTCGGATTACTACTGCCCTTTGCCCAGTCGCTACCGTCCATGCTCCTACTGCGCGGTCTGCAAGGTGCCGTCGCTGGCGGTCTGATCCCGACACTGATGATGGCAGCGCTGCGTTTTCTGCCGTTTCATATTCGCCTGCACGGTTTGGCGCTATTCGCCATGACTGCCACCCTAGCACCCAATCTGGCGGTGTGGCTGGCTGGCGTGTGGACAGATCAGTTGTTCGACTGGCGGTGGGTCTACTGGCAAATCGTTCCGCTGGGTATGTTCAGCTTAGCGCTATGTGCATGGGGCCTCCCTCAGGATCCACCACGCCATGAGCGCTTCGGTCAGGGCAACTGGATCGGCCATATTTGTCTGGTTACCGGATTAGCGCTGCTTGCGATAGTTCTCAGTCAGGGTGTACGTCTTGGCTGGTTTCATTCAACACTGATCTGCAGTGCACTTGCTGGCGGCCTAATCGCCACCTTCGCCGGTCTGCTCAGCGAGTGGCATCATCCCAGCCCTTTTATCCGCCTTCAACTGCTTTCCCGGCGCAACCTTGGGCTGGGCTTCACCCTGTTTGTTGGGCTGTTGGTTGTGCTGATGTCCGGCGCTCTACTGCCGCTTAATTTTCTCGCCCAAGTGCAAGGTTATAGACCACTGCAATCCAGTGCCGTTGGGCTCACCATCGGGCTACCACAGTTGGTGCTCGGCTCCCTGGTGGCTCTGCTTCTATACCAGCCTTGGATGGATGCACGCAAGGTATTTGCCACTGGCCTGCTGATTGTGGCGATAGCCTGCTGGCTAGGCGCCCAAATCACCAGTGAATGGATGTGGCACCAGTTCGTCGCTGTACAAGCACTGCAAGCGATCGGCCAGCCAATGGCGGTGGTCTCACTGCTATTTCTGGCTACCAGTGTGGTACAGCCAATGGAAGGCCCCTTCGTATCCGGGCTGGTGAATATGCTGCGCGCCTTCGGCACCGCCCTGGGCAGCGCGCTGGTCACTCAGTTGATACTGATTCAAAGCCATTTTCACAGCGACATGTTGCTGGACAGCATGGCTCGAGCTGGCGCCGCCCTAGGAATGCATGAAGACCAACTGATGACGTTGTCCGACGCCGTCACTACCCAAGCCGTCACGCTGGCCACCGCCGACGCTTACCGGGCACTTAGCGTGCTTGCCCTGATGCTGATTCCGCTGACGCTCTGTCTCACGCCCGTAACGCCACCGTCACCTCCCTCTCGTTCACCGGAATAATAGCCATGACCTCATTACGTCGCTTGCGAACTCCTTTCATTCTGATACTCCTGGCCCTGGCAATTACGGGTGTCTATGCGCTGAACCGCCCGGAAAGCGCCGCCAGATATCAATCCACCAACGATGCTTATATACAGGCAGATCTAACACGGGTGGCGTCGCAGGTTGCCGGTCGTGTACAGCGGGTACTGGTGGAAGAAAACCAGACGGTGAGCGTCGGCGACCTGCTAGTAGAGATCGATGACAGCGATACACGAGCTAAGGTGGAAGAAGCAAGTGCTGGACTGGCCCAGGCAGCTGCGGAAATCGTCAGTCTACAAGCGCAAATCGTGCGTCAGGAAAGTCGCATTCATCAAGCACAGGCAAAACTTGACGTCGATCAGGCCGCAGTGACACTGGCTCGACAGGAGCGAGAACGCTACCTCAACCTGCGCGCCCGCGGTGCCGGTACCGTTCAGTCGCTGCAAAGGGCAGAGGCAGAGTTAGCTGCATCAAGGGCCACCCTGATCGGCGACCAGGCCGCCTATACCGCTACCCAACAGGCGTTGGAAGTGTTGCAGGCCGACCTAGAGAAAGCCCAAGCGGCGCAAAACATCGCTCAGGCCAAACTGGACGCAGCGGAATTGGCATTATCCTACACCCACATTACAGCACCGGTGAAAGGTATCGTCGCTCAGAAAGTGGTGCGCCTCGGCGGCTATATGAAAATCGGTGAAACGCTGCTGACCTTAGTTCCTCTGGACAATCTCTATATCACCGCCAATTTCCGTGAAACACAAATCGCCCGTATGCGGCCCAGCCAACCGGTAAGTTTCACCATCGATGCTCTCCCCAACATCACCCTAACCGGCAGAGTGGATAGCCTAGGCCCAGCCAGCTCGGTGAGCTTTTCAGCCATTCAACCCCACAACGCCACAGGTAATTTCACCAAGATCGTCCAACGTCTACCGGTGCGCATCGCCATCGATCCAGGTCAACCTCAAGCCCAACAGTTAAAAGTCGGCATGTCAGTGGTGCCGGAAGTCGACACCGGACACGGCTAACATCACGATGTTCTCAGCACAACCGACCTAGCTCCGCAGTACCCCACTATAGTGACCACAACGGTTCGGGAATCAGGCGACACGCCCCATCTTTGGTGGCATCTCGCCCATGCCCCGCACAAATCGCAGGCTCCAGTAACCTATTCCCAGCATGCCAGCCATCAGAGCGCTTAACATGCCCAGATACCCGAAATGGTCAAGCAGCAGCCCTGCGAGCATGGGCACAACCGTACGCGTGAGCACGAATAGACTCGATTGCAGACCATAGTCCACAGCCGTCAAACCTTCACGGGTGTAGTACATCATCATGCCAAACACTAATCCAGCCGAGGCGCCCATGGCCAGCGCCAGAAGCACGGTGCAGGCAGTTAGCAACGGCAAGCTCGCATGGCTGGCCAACGCCGCCGATAATGCAGCCAAGGCAACGAGGGCGAGCATTGCAAAGCCAGGCAGGGCATAGTGCAAACCACGACGGTAAGTGACATAACCGCCTAGCAGACTGCCCAAAGCACCGACCACGCCACCCAGCAAACCAGCTACCACGGCCACCTGACCGGACGGCAGTCCTTGATCGAGCAGTAACGGTTTAAGGTATACCCAGGCAGTGCCAATAAAGGGGAAATAGAGCATCAACACGACCACCCAACGGCGACGCTGAGCAGAAGCGAAATAGCCAACCCATTGGCGCACCCCCACCTCTGAGCGTTTGGGTGTCGCTATCGTATCAAGATGCACTGGGCGTATGAGATAAAGTCCGACAAGGGCCAACAACAGTCCAACCCCCAGCACAAAGAACGGCCAAGACCAGCCAACACGATCATGCAAAATGAGCATCGCACCACCCCCGAACACTGCCCCCAATGAACTGGCGGCTGAACGGATAGTGCCTGCGCGCATACGTTCAGTCTCGGGTAAACAGCGAATAGCCAAGGCATTGACCGGCGCGTCGGCCCAAGTGCCGAATAAGCTAGCCAGCATCGCCAGGGCGAATAACGTCGTGAAGCCCGTTTTTCCTATGTCGAGCCCCGCCAGCGCTACAAGGCTTGCGGCATAACCGACCAACAGTACTAAGCTCCAGCGCCGATAACCGGCGGTATCTCGCGCCCAGCGATCTACCGGAGCAGCCAATACGAACTTGAGCACGGCCGGCAACCCTGCCAATTGGAAGAGGCCGATGGCGGTGCCGGACCACCCCTGCTGGCGCATCACCAGCGGTAACCCTAGGTAGAGATAGATCATTGGTGCGGTCATAGCGAAGTTGATCCAGCCGAGCAGCAACTGCAACGACCAGTACGAAATGGCGGGGGCTTTCATGTCGGTATTCCCAGGTTTTAAGTTTCTGGAGCTAAACGCTTAAGGTACTCGTTGCTAAGCATGTGTTTTTAAGCGCTGGCTGGCTGCGCGAGCAACTGGACATATTGCTCGCAACGGTGCAGCAACTGCTCATGAGAGCCCTGATCGAGAATGCAGCCATCCTGCAGGAGTACGACCCTGTCAGCCTGAGCAATGGTGCTTGGACGATGTGCTACCACCAGTAGCGTGTACTGCCCACGAAGCGCCAACAAGGCCTGCTGCAGGGCATGTTCACTGTCAGCATCGAGGCTGGATGAAGCTTCATCCATTACCAGCACGGGCGCTTGAGACAGCAGTGCCCGGGCGATGGCGATACGCTGACGCTGACCACCTGAAAGCCGCGCACCATTCGCGCCGCAACGCGTTTGGTAGCCCTCAGGTAGGGCCTGAATGAAATCGTGGGCCTGGGCCTGATGCGCAGCGATTTCGATTTCCTGCTGCGTCGCCTCTGGTTTGCCCAAGCGCAAGTTGCCCTCGATACTGTCGTCAAACAAGTAGGCCTCCTGACCAACCCAGGCGATCCAGTGGCGCAGCTCGGATAGGGGAATATCACGCAGATCTTCGCTGCCCAGCTTCACTGTGCCGCTCTGCACCTCATAGAAGCGCATTAGTAAGTTGGCGCAGGTGGTCTTGCCAGATCCAGAGGGGCCAACCAGTGCGACCATCTCACCCGTTTCTACCCGGAAGTTGACACCCTGCAGCACAGGGCGCTCGGAATGGGCGAACACCACTTGGTTGAATTCGATGCTGGCATCCTTAGGCAATCGCTGGCCATTGTCCTGAATCGGCGAACGCTGATGCAGCAACGCCAACACCCGTGCCGCACTGGCGCGCACTGCACCCAGTTGGCTGGCACTGCGCGCTACCTCTGCCAAAGGTAGCAGTGCCGCGCCTACCAGCACGACCGATAGCGGAACTTGAGCCAACGCTAGGGCTTGATATTCAAGCAACACTGCGCTGGCCACCAGCGCGGTGATCAATGCTAAGGACTGGATCAGCTCTATACCGCCTTGCTCCGCGCCTGTTCGCAAGGCGTAACGACGCTGCTCGCTCTTCAGCCGCGCCAGATACTGCCCCAGCCGAGCGCGCCAAGCCGCCTCCTGATTGAACAAGAGGATCTCTCGACGCGCCTCAATGCCCTCAATCACTTCAGCGTTTAGTCCCGCTAGCGCGGCATTCATCTCGCGCCCCTGGCGAAAAGCACGCTCCCCCAGCCAGAATGGCACGCTGGTCAGAGTCGGCAGAAATGGCAGTAACACTAAAGTAAGCCAAGGCTGTATCCAGGCCAGCGCCAGCAGTGCCAACAGCGGTACCACAACTGCAGCGATGGTATCGGCCAGGGTGTGGGCAAAAAAGTGTTCCAGCGCCTGAGCATCGTTCAGCGCCACGTTGGCCTGCTCGCCGCTGCGGGTGTCGGACAAACCACCTGGGGCGGCACGCTCTAGACCGTCGTAAATGCCCACCTGCAGCGTTTCGATCAGAGCAAAAGCAAAGGCATGGGAGATATGTGCCTGCCACCAGCGACCACCGGCCCCAGCAACGGCGCTGACAAGCATGCCCCAAAGCACGGGTTGCCAGAGGCTCTCCGGTGCACCCGTCAGCGCCAAACCTGCTAGCCAGGCACCCAACGCAAGGCTTGTCACCATGCCAGCCTGGGCAATGAGCGTAGCAGCGATAGTGAGTGCTAGCAGGCGCGGCTGGCCAGCGGAAAGGCGTAACAGGTCACCCCATGTGCTACGCGGCCCCTGGGGAATTTCGTGGGCATTGACTTTCATATTAGTTCTTCCTCGGTTTGGGGCGACGCTTCGTGGGCGTGCTGCCGGTTCCAGAGGCGCGCATAGAGGCCATTTCGGGTCAGTAGGTTGTGGTGATCACCGATCTCAACTAAACGACCACGATCAAGCACCAGAATGCGGTCGGCATTCCGAACGTTGGCTAGACGATGTGCAATCACCAGTAGCGAACGCTGACCGCGAAGCCGCTCGATGGCCTCTCCAATGTGGGTTTCGCTGGCAACGTCCACGTTCGCGGTCGCCTCGTCCAACACCATGACCGGTGTATTTTTTAGCCAAGCACGTGCGATAGCTATGCGCTGTCGCTGACCGCCAGAAAGTCGCGCGCCGCCTTCTCCCACGGCAGTGGCAACGCCTTTTTCAAGACTTGAAATCCACGATTCCAGTGACGCTACCCGGCATGCCTCAGCCAGATCCTCATCACTGGCTTGAGGAGCCCCCATCCTCAAGTTCTCTTCGATGCTGCCATGCAGCAGCACACTATGTTGGAACACGCCACTGACGTTTTCGTATACGTCATTGACGCGCAAATCGCGAAGATCAACGCCGCCCAGGCTGACGCGGCCGCAGTCAGGTGCAACAAAGCGCATCAATAGAGCTGCCAGGGTCGATTTTCCTGCGCCAGAGGGCCCTACCACAGCCACGAACTCACCAGGCTCAAGCGTAAAATTCACATTGTGCAACGCAGGTTCGCAGCCACCCGGCCAGGTATAACTAACGCTATCAAAGGCCACTCCATGATGGGTCGGTAAAGCCCGGGCCTCAATCGGCTCTGGCACCCCAGGTATAGCGTCAAGTAAACGAATGACGGGGGCCGCCGCCGCATTACCCGACCATGCAATGTGGAAGGTCTTATCAAGCTTTTCCAGCGTACCGAAGGCCTCGCGGGCCAGCAGCACAACGGCCAACAACGCAAACGGCGATAGCTCACCGGCAACGGCGCGCTGAGCGCTAAGCGCAGTCACCAACGCTAAACCACCCAAGCTAAGCAGCCCTGTTGCGCCGTTACGCATGAGAATGGCGTAAAGCACACCCATGGCCTGCTCACGCAGATCCCGTGCCTGTTGACTGAGTACCTGACGGCGCCGGGTCTGAGCATTGAAGGCCTTGAGCGTGGTGACGCCGCGCAAGCTGTCGAGCAAATACGCGGAAAAACGCCCCATACTCGCGAACAACCCACCTGCAGAAGCGCGCCGCCAACGCAACCAGAGGCGATCAGTAAAGGGTAGCGCCAGCGCAGCAAGAGCAGCCACAAGGGCAGAACGGCTATCGAAATACGCCATTAGCAGTAGCACACCCCCGCCACCAAACACCGCACCCAGCACTGCAGGCACATAACGGCTGTAATAGGCTTGCAAGGCTTCCACCGACTGCACCAAGGTGGTACTCAGTTCCCCGCTATCTCGGTCGCTGGCCGGATCAGCCGCCACACGTAATACCTGACCAATCAGGCGCTGACGCAAGTAGTGCCGGGCAAGCCCTGCCACACGCATAGCGAGTGCTTCAGACAACCCCATCAGCACGATGCGTAGCCAAGTAAAAACAAAAAAAACCGACAGCGGCCACCATAGTTCGGACAATGGCTGGTCAGCGAATAGCCCGGCCAAAGCACTGGCTAAGCATAGCGCCTGACCAACATGACAGGCGGTGACAACCACTTGGCCGAACGCAGCCAGTAAAATCGAAGGACGCAAAGGCCGCGACAAGCGCCAGAGAACCGGGTTCATGAATTCTCCTTCGCGTTAGTCAGCGCAGAGACTAATGATGGGTATTTGCCTGTCAGCGATGATATTACAAGGATCGAAATCATCAGTTCCTCCTCTTTTGACCACATACACTGAAACGGATATGCCCTAAAAACACACTCCCCGCTCAACACCAACTCAGACGGTGTGTAAGCGGCAACTTCCACTTGGCTGAGCAGTCAACGAATGATACTTTCAAAATAAATACACATCATTCTCATTTAATATTGCATCCAGCGTTATTCATATCCTATTCCGACTAGGCTGTTTTTATGCCTATGGGGCTTGTGCTCTTATGAGCTCAATCACAAGGCGACTGGTTCTGCAATGATTGGATGCTCTGCAATAGAGAGCACTCAGTAGGATGGAAATAAGGAAGGCTTTGCTGTGAATAATTTGTCACGCCCAACGTTGACCACTGCTCAACATCTAACTGAATGGGTTTCCCATAAGTGCGATTTACCCCATCGCCATACCCTGATTGAGCGGCTGGATTGCGAAGCAGGCTTTTCCGTTGTTCGTTCCAAAATCTCGTCTGGACGTGTATTACGTGAAGTCTGTCAACACGAAGGCAATGAGCGCACCCTGGTGATTACTTTCGGCTTATCTGGTCAATCAGAGTTTCTTGACCGTACAGGCAATCGTCTGCACTTCTCGGCTAACCAAACGACAGTGTCTGTATTTCAGGAAGGGGGTGGTGAGCGCCGCTACGCCGCCGACAAGCAGACTCAGCAGTTACGATTAGTGGTATCGGAATCGGCATTAAGGCGTTATATCGGACCACAGCGCTGTGACCAACTGCTCGGTAAGCCCTTGCGTCACAATGAAAGCTTTCGCCAACTATCTCACGTTAACAGCCGCGCCAGTCAACATCTAAGCTTTTACAAGCACCCGTGGGTAGGTGAGCAGGACGGATTACGCCAGCGTATCCATGCCCTCAGCTTACTCGGCGAACAACTCAACCTGCTAACCCCTGCGGAGGGGCAGAAAGAACGAATTATCGGGCGAGACGTGGACTTGCTTGAAAGAATCGAAGCCTATATGCGTGCGCACTTGGATCAGCCTCTAAACAATGCCTACTTGTGCGCCAAACTTGGTATCAGTGAATACAAACTCAAGGGGTGCTTTCGCCAAGCCTATGACACAAGCCCTGCCCAACACCTGCTAGCAATGCGCATGCAGCGAGCGCAAGAATTACTGGCCGCAGGATGTCGGGTATCGGAATCGGCCTATCAGGTCGGCTACCAGCACCCAAATAATTTCACTGCCGCCTTCACAAAGTTTTTCGGCTGTACGCCGAAATCGGTGCGAGGAGCACACTAGCAGTATGTCGAATCAAAGGCTGGGGAGTCTCGCGTTTGCCTGATGCCGGGGTAGTCGCGGAGCCAATTAAGGCCCCGGACAGCTGGAGTAAAGGTGAATTACACGCCCAGGTAGTTCATGATGCCTTCTGCGGCCTGGCGGCCTTCATAAATAGCCGTGACCACCAGGTCAGAGCCGCGCACCATATCGCCGCCGGCAAAGATTTTTTCATTGCTGGTCTGAAAGGCGAACTGGCCGTGCTCTGGGGCTTTTACCAGGTCACGCTCGTTCAGATCAATGCGCGAGCCCTCAAACCAGGGCGCAGGGCTTGCCTGGAAACCAAACGCTACGACCACGGCATCGGCGGCAATAATCTCTTCAGAACCTGGTACCACCTCAGGGCGGCGGCGACCGTTTTCGTCAGGCTCGCCGAGTCGAGTGCGCACAACCTTCACGCCTTCAACCTTCTCTTCGCCCACCACCGCCACCGGCTGGCGGTTGAACAGGAACTCGACGCCCTCTTCGCGCGCGTTGGTTACTTCACGGCGAGAGCCGGGCATGTTCTCTTCGTCACGGCGATAAGCACAGGTAACGCTCGCAGCACCCTGGCGGATCGAGGTGCGGTTACAGTCCATGGCGGTATCGCCACCGCCGAGAACAACGACGCGCTTGCCTTCCATCGAGATGTAATCGTTGGGATCTTTTTCGAATCCCAGGCAGCGGTTGACGTTAGCGATCAGGAAATCGAGCGCCTTGTACACGCCGGGCAGGTCTTCACCGGGGAAGCCGCCTTCCATGTATTTATACGTCCCCATGCCCAGGAAAACCGCGTCGTACTCCTGGAGCAGCGTATCGAACTCGATATCCGTACCGATTTCGGTATTCAGGCGAAACTCGATACCCATTTCCTCGAATACCGCCCGACGACGCTCCATCACGTTCTTTTCAAGCTTGAACTCAGGAATGCCGAAGGTTAACAGGCCACCGATTTCCGGGTACTTATCAAATACCACGGGCTTGACGCCGTTGCGCGCCAGAATATCGGCACAGCCAAGCCCGGCAGGCCCGGCGCCGACAATCGCGACTTTTTTATCCGTCCACACGACCTTGGACATGTCCGGGCGCCAGCCCATGGCAAACGCAGTATCGGTAATGTACTTCTCGACAGAACCGATGGTGACCGCGCCAAAGCCGTCATTGAGCGTGCAGTCGCCTTCACACAGCCGATCTTGCGGGCATACGCGGCCACATACTTCGGGCAGCGAGTTGGTTTTATGCGAAAGCTCAGCGGCTTCGATGATGTTGCCTTCCACGACCAGCTGTAGCCAGTTGGGAATGTAATTGTGAACCGGGCATTTCCACTCACAGTAAGGGTTGCCGCAATGCAGGCAGCGATGCGCCTGGCTTGCCGCATCAGTGGGTTTGAACGGTTCGTAAATCTCAGCGAATTCTTTGGCACGCGTATGGGCGGCTTTTTTCTGTGGGTCTTGACGACCCACATCAACAAACTGGAAATCGTTGTTTAAACGGTTAGCCATGATTTCTCTCCTCGAAGCGTAGACACAGGCGGTTTATTGCGGCTGACGCCGAGATTGATCCAGCAGACTGCCCAGGCTTGCCGCTTTTGGCTTCACCAGCCAGAAATGACGCAGGTAGTCGCTAAAGTCTTCTAAAATCGCGGCCCCACGGCTGGAACCCGTCTCTTCGACATAGGTGGTAATCAGCTCGCGAAGATGGCGGCGATACGCCTCCATGGCTTCCGTACTAATGCGATGAATTTCGACCAGCTCGTGGTTGTACTTGTCCACGAAGGTACGGTCTTCATCCAGCACGTAGGCAAATCCACCGGTCATACCTGCACCAAAGTTAACGCCCGTTTCACCCAGCACGCATACCAGACCACCGGTCATGTATTCGCAGCAGTGGTCGCCAGCGCCTTCAATCACCGCCGTGGCGCCTGAGTTACGCACCGCAAAACGCTCGCCTGCGGTGCCCGCGGCCATCAACGTGCCGCCGGTTGCGCCATACAGGCAGGTGTTACCGATAATCGCGGTTTTATGGCTTTCGAACTGGCTAACCTTAGGTGGCACGATCACGATCTTGCCGCCGTTCATGCCCTTGCCCACGTAGTCGTTGGCATCGCCTTCCAGGTACAGATTCAGGCCGCGGGCATTCCAGACGCCGAAGCTCTGCCCTGCCACCCCGGTAAAGCGTGCGGTAACGGGCGCGTTTTCCAGGCCTTCTTCCCCATAACGCTTGGCGATAGCGCCTGAGCTAAGCGCACCCACACTGCGATCACAGTTAGTGATGTTGAAGCTGAACTCACCGCCCGACTGGCTCTCGATAGCCTCTTTAAGCGCTGCCAATACTTCCTGGTTTTTAGCACCCGGGTCGTGAGGTACGTTGCGGCCCACCTTGCAGAACTGCGGCGCATCAGCAGGTACAAAATCGTTCGTCAGCAGCGGCATTAAATCGAGCTTGCGCTGGCTTGCCGTATTGCCTTCCAACACTTCCAGCAGGTCGGTACGCCCGATCAGGTCGGTCAACTGGCGCACGCCTAGCATGGCCATCAGCTCACGCACTTCTTCAGCGATAAAGCGGAAGTAGTTTTTGACCATATCCACCGTGCCGCGGAAATGCTCGCCGCGCAGGAAGTCGTCCTGGGTGGCAACCCCAGTAGCGCAGTTGTTCAGGTGGCAGATACGCAGGAACTTGCAGCCCAGCGCTACCATTGGCGCGGTACCAAAACCAAAGCTCTCCGCCCCCAGGATGGCCGCCTTGACCACGTCTAAGCCGGTTTTAAGGCCACCATCGGTCTGCAGACGAATCTTGTCGCGCAGGCCATTGATACGCAGCGCCTGATGCACCTCAGGCAAGCCCAGCTCCCAGGGGGAACCAGCATGCTTGATCGAGGTGAGCGGGCTTGCAGCGGTGCCGCCATCGTATCCAGATACTGTGATGAGGTCGGCGTAAGCCTTGGCAACGCCCGTGGCGATAGTGCCAATACCCGGCTCGGATACCAGCTTCACCGATACCTGCGCCTCTGGATTAACCTGCTTGAGGTCAAAAATCAGCTGTGCCAGGTCTTCGATTGAATAGATATCGTGGTGCGGCGGCGGTGAAATCAGCGTGACGCCGGGCACCGCATGGCGCAGGCGAGCGATAAGCGCGTTGACCTTGCCACCCGGCAACTGACCGCCCTCGCCCGGCTTGGCGCCTTGGGCCACCTTGATCTGCAGCACTTCGGCATTGACCAGATAAGCCGGCGTGACCCCAAAGCGGCCCGAGGCAATCTGCTTGATCTTGGAGCTGCGAATGGTGCCGTAACGTGCGGGGTCTTCGCCGCCTTCGCCGGAGTTGGAGCGTCCGCCGGCTTCGTTCATGGCCTGGGCCAGGGCTTCGTGGGCTTCTGGTGAGAGTGCGCCCAGGGACATGCCCGCGCTATCAAAACGTGGCAGCAGCGCATCAACCGGCTCAACGTCATCCAGCGGAATTGGCGTTTCAGCGGCTTTAAGCGTGAGCAGATCACGAATGGTCGCGACAGGACGCTCGTTCACCAGCTGCGCGAATTTTTTCCACTTGGCGTAACTGCCTTCCTGAACGGCTGCCTGCAGCGACTTTACTACATCAGGGTTGTACGCATGGTACTCATGACCATGCACATACTTGAACATACCGCCCTGGGAGATACCTTTACGGGTAATCCAGGCGTCCTTGGCCAACAGCTCTTGCTGCATCTGTAGTTCAGCGAAGCCTGCGCCCTGTATACGCGAGGCCATACCCACAAAGCAGGTGTTCATCACTTCATCTGAAAGCCCGACGGCTTCAAACAGCATGGAGCCACGGTATGAAGCCAGCGTCGAGATACCCATTTTGGAGAGTATCTTGAACAGCCCTTTCTGCAGGCCTTTGCGATAGTTCTCCCGGCCGTCGGCCGGATTACCGGAAAGCTCGCCGGTGCGGTGCATATCGGCCATAACCTGATAGGCAAGCCATGGGTACACGGCGGTGGCACCAATCCCAAACAGCACGGCCATTTGGTGCGCATCACGGGCGTAGCCGGTTTCAACGATAATATTGGCATTAGGACGCAACGCCAGACGACCCAGATGCGTGTGCACCGCGCCAACAGCCAGCGGTGCCTGAATGGGAATCAGCCCCTTGGGCAGGTCCGCATCGGTAAGCACCAGCAGTACTTTACCCGCTTTTACCTGGGCTTCGGCTTCCTGGCAAAGCGCATTGACCGCCTGCTGCAAGCTTTGCTGCTCGGGATCGTAACCCATGGACAGCGTATAGCTTGCAAACGCCGGGTCGTCCTGGTCGATCAGCGCGGTAAATTTACGCGGTGAAAGCACCGGCGTAGTAAGAATCAGGCGATGGGCGTGCTCGGGCGTTGCCTTAAAGACATTGAGCTCCGCGCCACAGCAGGTTTCCAGCGACATCACGATCGCTTCGCGCAGCGGGTCAATCGGCGGATTGGTTACCTGAGCAAACTTCTGACGGAAGAAGTCGGTCAAAAGGCGCGGGCGGCTTGAAAGTACCGCCATGGGCGTATCGTCACCCATCGACCCTACGGCTTCCTGGCCGCTTTCCGCCAGCGGGCGCAGCACCTGGTCGCGCTCTTCAAAGCTGACCTGGAACATTTTCTGCTGCACATTCAGCGCATCGGCTTCCATGGACTGGAAACTTGCAAGTTCGGTGAGTGCCGACTCAAGGTAGTTGGCTTCCTGCTTGAGCCAACGCTTGTAGGGGTAGGCCGATTTCAGGCGGTCATCGATATCCTGGGTATGCAGCACTTCGCCGGTCTGGGTATCGACAGCGAGCATTTGCCCCGGACCCACGCGCCCTTTAGCGACGACGTCTTCAGGCTTGTAGCCATAGGTGCCGACTTCCGACGCCAGGGTGATATAGCCGTTTTTAGTGATTACCCAGCGCGCCGGGCGCAGGCCGTTGCGGTCCAGCATGCACACCGCCTGGCGGCCATCGGTCATTACCACGCCTGCAGGGCCATCCCACGGCTCCATATGCATGGAGTTGTATTCGTAAAAGGCGCGCAGCTCCGCGTCCATGGTTTCAACGTTTTGCCAGGCCGGCGGCACCATCATACGCACGGCACGATGCAGCTCCATACCGCCGGTCAGCAGCACTTCGAGCATGTTATCCATGCTGGAGGAGTCGGAACCGGTGGTATTGACGACTTCATCGAGCTTATCGATATCGGGCAAATACTCGCTCACGAAGTTAGCCTTGCGCGAGTTAGCCCACCCGCGGTTAGCCTCAATGGTATTGATTTCACCATTGTGAGCCAATAAGCGGAACGGCTGCGCCAGCGGCCAGCGCGGTGCGGTATTGGTCGAGAAGCGCTGGTGGAACACGCAGATAGCAGTTTCCAGACGCGGGTCGTTCAAGTCCTTATAGAATGCCGGCAGATCTTCCGGCATTACCAGTCCCTTATAAGACACCACTTCCGCCGAGAGCGACGCCACATAGAAATCTTCATCGCCGCGCAACGCCTGCTCGGCGTAACGACGGGCCATGAAGAGGTCCACGGTGAACTGCTCGCTCTTGCCTGGCTCGACAAAAACCTGCTCAATACGCGGTAGGCAGTCCAGCGCCATCGGGCCGCATACGCTTGAATCGGTAGGCACCACACGCCAGCCCGCCACCTGAAGGCCACGTGCGCTCAGCTCGCGCTCGACAGTGTCACGCGCTTCAGTTGCCTGAGCATCATCGCTAGGCAGAAATACAACGCCTACCGCGAACTGCTCATTAAGCGCCACGCCCAAGGCTTCTTGGGCGGCTTCACGCATAAACTGGGTCGGCATTTTGAGCAATAGACCACAGCCGTCGCCGGTTTTACCGTCAGCAGCGATACCGCCCCGGTGTGTCATGCACGTGAGCGATTCGATCGCCGTTTTCAGCAAGTCGTGACTGGCCTGCCCTTCCATATGCGCAATAAGGCCAAAGCCGCAGTTATCGCGAAACTCGCCAGGCTGGTGGAGACCTCTATTCATGGGCGTGCCTCTAGTCAAGGTATTTTATTAGCAGCGTTCTTATGGTTTAATGGCAGGTTTTTCTTTTTTTATGAAGCTTTTTAACCGCCTAGAACAGGGCGCCCGCCCGATCCGCTGCTGCAAGAAAATGGTCGCTCAGCATAGCGATTCGCCCCCTTCCTGCGCAATCACTGCAAAACGACAATTAACAGAAAGTCTTTTCAAATCCTACAGTTGCAACCCAGTTAACAGGAAAAAAGATATACACTTCAAGCACTTGCAAAGCCATATAACGTTATTTCAACGAAAAACCACAAGAATTAAACTTTAGTCTAACGAGCACTAAAAACACCATGCCGATAGCGCATAAGCCATGCGAATTGCATTATACATGTGTGCATTGCAGTATCGTTGAGCCATAAAAAAACCCACCGTGAAGGTGGGCTTATTGAACACACAACGCTTTTACAGTCGAGTTACAGACGCGGGTAGCTATCCAGCAAAGCGCGCAAGACCTCCTCCGAGGTCGTGTCATCAATACACGCATTGCCGATAGCATGTAACAGTACCAGCCGCAGCTTGGCGTCCACGTTTTTCTTATCCAGACGCATGCGGGTTAAAAAGTCATCGCTTTGCATATCAGTTGGCGCCGCCAGCGGCAGCCCGGCACTCTCAATCACCGCCTGGGCACGCGTTAAATCAGCGCCACTGATAAAGCCCAGCTGCTGGGAGAGCGTGGCAGCCAACGCCATGCCTGCCCCAACCGCCTCGCCGTGCAGCCAGTTGCCGTAACCTTGATGGGCCTCAATCGCATGGCCAAACGTATGCCCAAGGTTAAGATGCGCCCGAACGCCCTGCTCGGTTTCGTCATCCGCCACGATGTCGGCTTTTATCTGACAGCTGCGCGCAATGGCTTCGATGATCGCCTCTGGGCTGATGTGGCGTAGCGCGGCCATATTGTCTTCAAGCCAGCTGAGAAACGGCTCATCACGAATCAGCCCATACTTAATGACTTCGGCAAGCCCAGCAGAAAGCTCACGCGCAGGCAGGCTCGCAAGCGTTGCGATATCAATCAGCACTGCTTTAGGCTGCCAGAAAGCGCCAATCATGTTCTTGCCGAGCGGATGATTAACGCCGGTTTTGCCGCCTACCGAAGAGTCCACCTGGGAAAGCAGCGTGGTAGGCACCTGGATAAAGGCAACGCCGCGCTGATAAGACGCCGCGGCATAGCCCACCATATCGCCAATCACCCCGCCACCCAACGCGACCAGCGTGCAGCGACGATTGAAGCCGGCTTCAAGAAGCGCATCCCAAATGCGGCTAACCTGCTCAATGGTCTTGTACTGTTCGCCGTCAGGCAGGATGACCGTGCGCACGTCCACATCGCTGGGTAGATGTGCGCAGAGCGCTTCCAGGTAAAGCGGTGCAACCGTTTCATTGGTTACCACCATTACCTGCTTGCCCGCCAGATAAGGCGTTAGCGCCTGGGGATCATCTAATAAGCCAGAACCAATATGGATCGGATAGCTGCGATCACCCAACGCAACATTTAACGTACGCTGGGCAGTGGCGGGCTGAGTCATGGGGATACCTTTGAGTTAAGCGTGACGGCGTGCTCTAGCGGGTCGGTCAAACGGTGTACCCGGCGCAGGATTTCATTGACCACGGCACGCGGGCTGCGCCGATCAGTGCGCACGGTAATATCCGAGGTAGCACGGTAAAGAGGGTCGCGGGTGGCAAACATATCGTTGAGCACCTGCTCTCGGTTAGCGCACTGGAGAAGCGGGCGATTGCGATCTTTCGCGGTGCGTTTAAGCTGCTGGTCGACCGTGGTCATCAGGTAAACCACCGTACCCCGCTCACGCAGTACGCGCCGATTATCTTCGCGAAGCACGGCGCCGCCTCCGGTGGCCACCACTACGCTAGAAAGCTGGGTCAGCTCATCGATCATCTGCATTTCACGCAGCCGAAAGCCTGGCTCACCCTCCACATCAAAAATCCATGGGATATCGGCACCGCAGCGATCTTGTATGGCGTGGTCGCTATCATAGAAGGTGCGCGATAGCTCTGCCGCCAACAGGCGACCTATCGTGCTTTTACCAGCCCCCATGGGGCCGATCAGAAAAAGGTTGGGTAAATCCTGCATCAGCGAACCGCCAAGCCATCGTCAAGTAATCGTGGAGTAATAAAGACTAACAACTCTACCTTCTCATTGCTCTCTGCGGTATAGCGAAACAGCCGTCCGAGCCAAGGAATATCTCCTAAAAGCGGAGTTTTTGCCATTTGGCTCAGCTGTTCAGTGGTTAGAATCCCACCCAACACCACCGTTTGGCCATTATCCACCAGTACCTGGGTTTCAATCTGATTGGTATCAATAGGCGGTTCACCGCCAAAACCCGACTCCCTGAAACTATCATTTTTTATCACCAGATCCATGATAATACGATTATCCGGGGTAATTTGCGGCGTTACCTCAAGCGACAGTTCCGCCTCTTTAAACTGGGTATCCGGATTGCCCTGCACATCCACACTCTGAAACGCCCGCTCTTCACCCTGGCGAATAATCGCCGTACGCTGGTTCGCGGTAATTACCCGGGGCTGCGAAATAGTCTGGCTTTTACCTTCGCTTTCCAGCGCGCGAAGCTCCAGGTCGAGTAGAATATCGCCGGACAAGTAGCCAAAGCTAAACCCGGTCCCGGCCCCTGACGGCGCACCTAAATCTACCGCCAAACCACCACGTGCCCGGTTCAAGCCGCGCGGGTTGATATTGCGCGGCCCTTGAGTACCGTCGGGCAGATCCTTAAAACCGCGCGTACTGGTGGCTCCCCAGTTAACCCCCAGCTCGCGGGAGGCGGTGTCCCGGGCTATCACAATGCGCGCCTCAATCTGTACCTGACGTACCGGCACATCAAAACGCGCCAGCGTGCGCCTAATGCTACGCACTTGTTCGGCCGTATCCCGCACTATCAGCGCATTGGTTCGGGAATCAACGCTCACCCGCCCACGTTCACTCAAAACCCCCAGGCCATCGTCTCCGCGCAACAATTGGGCCAGGTCTTCAGCGCGGGCATACTTTATTTCAATGAACTCGTTCACGATCGGCGACAACGTTTCGTGATGGCTACGCGCCGCTATTCCCTGGCTTTCAAGTTCGGCAAGCTCGCCCATTGGGGCGATCAGTATCACATTGCCATGCTCACGACTTGAAAGCCCCCGGCTATGTAAAATCGACGCCAGCGCTTGATCCCAGGGCACCTGATTCAGGCTCAGCGTGATACGCCCGGTCACGCTCTCACTAGCGATAAGATTAAGCCCGCTGAACTCAGCAAGCGTTGTCAGTACGGCGCGAATATCCATGTCCTGAACATTTAAACTCAGCCGCTCGCCTGTAAAATGCTCTTGCTGAGGCTCACTAACAGGCGGACTTTCTTGAGCAACGAAGGCACGAGTAGCCGCAGGTTCCACCAGAGAAACTCTCAGCCGATCCCTCATCACCTGCGAAGTCTGAATCATCGGCTGGGTTAAACCGACTACCAGCCGGGTACGGCCGTTACCCTCGGCTACATTAATGTGCTCAATCCCCGGCTGATTTACCTCGATATGACGGCGCCCCAGTCCATTTTGCGTAGCGATTAGGTCTAGCGTCAGACGTGGGGGGTTATCCAGACGGTAACTCTGCAATTCAGCCACTCCACCGCTGAAATGCAGATCCATCTCCAGCGCGCCGTGCTCTCCCTGATGCACATCTATATCCGTCAACTCCGATGCCAGAACCTGACAAGGCATGAAAGCGAGCAGTATTAGCAGCGTGCGGCGAATAACAATGGCCATGGCGTACTCCGGCAAGAGGTTAAGGCGATGTCTTCAGGGCAAGTGAGGTCTGATGCTCCTGCCATCCCTGCGGCGTTGCGATACGTTCGGTAATACGAATGTCTTGCTCGGTAATATGGGTAATACGCCCATACTCTTCGCCTATAAAAGCCCCCACTTGGGCACTGATGACGGTTTCTCCCGGGGTTTCAATCAGAGCAGTTCGCCGCCCTTGCATGGTAAGCGTGCCTACCAGGCGCAGCGCAGAAAGCGGATAGTATTCAAGAGGCTCTAATGGGCGCTGCGGGTCTGGCGCCTGCGTACCGCTTTGAACAAGCGCTTGTTCGGGGACACGGGCAGATGCTTGGAAGGGACTACGACGCTCAGCGAAGTGATAACCCGGCACTGAAGGCGCGCTGAATGGCTCATGACTTTCAACAGATTGGGGATTAGGGGACAGACGCAGCGCCTCAAGCGTTGCGTCTAGCTGATCAAGCTCAGGCCCATGACACCCTGTAAGCCACAGGGCGGCGAGCAGGCTGGCCAGCCACTTCATGGGGCTGTTACTCCGCTATTCAGCTCTTCTTGACGCAAATCTTCGCTCGCAGCGCTGCTGTACGCCTTGGCGACCAGACTCAAGGTTAATCCATCACTAGGGCCTTCAGCTGGCGCCAGAGTGATAGTGTGCTGTGTGACAAGACGAGGCAATGAACTGATATCATTAATAAACTGCGCCAACTGGTGGTAGCTGCCCAGCACCCTGATATCGAGCGGATGCTCACTATAAAAGTGATGGATGACGGTGGGCCGTAAATGGATAGCTTCAATGGTCAGTTGGTTCTGTTCAGCGGCGCTACTAATGCTGTCCAGCAACGACGGGATCTCGGCGCGGGTGGTCCACATGCCGTGGATGCTCACCATCTGCGCGGCCAGGTCCGTCAGCTGGCTACGCACGTTGTTGAGCAACCCGGCAGCATGAACGCTGCTGCGGTAGTTATTTAATAGCCTTACTTCCTGACGCTGCGCACTGATCAATGCCGAGCGGTAATCGCTAACCCACCACACGCTGCTGACTGCCAGCGCCGCTACCAACACCAGTACGCCACACAGCACTTTCACAAGCCGCGGCCAGGTTCCCGCATCGCGCAGATCAAGCGCTTGCCAGTCAAGCGCACGCAGCCGCTGCCACTCACCTTGCCATTCACTCGGCCACCGCTGGCGACTAAACTTCATGGCGAGCCACCTCCATCAACCGATGCTGAGCGTTGGCCGGTTTGCGTCACTTCAAAGTGAAAAACACTTCCGCCATCCTGACCACTGCTTACTTCAGATAGTAGAGGAACACCCAGGCCCGGCATCTCAGCAAGGCGGCGCAGCTGCTCCGACACCTGACGCTCATTGTCCGCCACCGCCGACACGCTTATCTGATGCGCTTGCCGTTCAAGGCGCCGATAAGTCACGCCCTCGGTAAGGCTTGAAGCAAGCGCATTAAATAGCTGGGGCGTTTGGACGCGTTCATCAAACAGGCGCTGAAACTGGGTTAACTGCTGGCTTAACTGCTCTACCTTCTCAACGTAACGCTCCGCCTCGGCAATTTCATGGTCAAAGCGTTCTATATGGATCGCAATATGTGCATTGCGCTGCTCCTGGATAGCAAGCGCTCGCTGATAGACATGGGCGACCACACCACCCAGAGCAATACCGATGATGAGCAACAACAGCATAACGGCGTAAAAACGGCGCGTGTATTTTTCGCGGCGCGCTTCGCGCCACGCCAGCAGGTTGATATCGATAGTCACGCCCTCACCCGCATGGCAAGACCACTAGCGGTAAGCAGCGCCGGCAAATCTCGGGCTAGCGCCTGGCGATCCAGACGTTTGTTGATCTGCATATGCTGAAGAGGATTGGCCACCGTCACCGTCATGCCGGTGGCCTTCGCCAGATAGGCGGCCAGCCCAGGAATAGCGCTGAAGCGTCCGGTTAATACCAGGTGCGTCACCTTCGACTGCCAGTCGCTTACATAATAAAGCTGCAGGGCGCGAGCGATGTGCCGGGCCAGCGTATCTCCAAAAGAGCTGAGTATCGCTTTTGGGACGTCATCAGGCAGATCATCGTGTGCGTTAGTTTGAGTGCGCGAGTAGACGATGCGGCCCTCATGAATAACGTGTAGCGCGCTTTTATGCGTGCCTATATCCACAAGACCGATGCCTGCGGCAATGTCCACAGGTAACGAGGCGCGCATGGCGGCAAATCCACGCTCAATGGCAAAGGTGTCGACATCAACCGCCACCGGCTCAAGGCCTGCACGCTCGAGCGTTTCGGTCATCTGCCAAATATCCTGCTGGCGGCAGGCTACGAGCAGGACCTGCTGTAAATGTGGGGCCAACGGTACAGCGCCCAAGCAGGTGAAATCAAAAGCCACCTCATTGAACGGAAAAGGGATATGCTGGTCTGAGTCGACCACAATGCGCTCCTCGATCTCCTGCTCGTTCAAAGCCCGAGGGAAGGTGAGCACTTTGGTAATAGCAGCGCTGGCCGGTATCGCCACAATGGCTTTGCGGGTGGTGGGCTTAGCCTGGTGAATCGCGTGGTTTAAGCTATTCGAGACATCGTTTATATTATTAATACGCTGTTCGTCCACCGCGCCCTCCGGCAGCAGGTGAATCGCAAAGCTTTCTACCTGGTAGGTATCAGGCCTCTTTTTAAGTTCCAGCAGCTTGACGGATCTTGAAGTAATATCGATACCGATCAACTCTTTACTGGCTTTCAATAAGCGCATTGTCGGTTTGGCCCTGCCTTGTGATATGCCTGCTGTGCGGCGATAAAACACATTAGTTAAATAGTCCGCAGTTAAATTTACGGCATATCAACACTGGTGGCGGCTGCCTCGCCTTCCTATAATGGCAGCCAATTGCGTGATACGGCCGTTTAGATGCCGATCCTATTCTCCTTTTCATGGGTGCCCTCTGTTCATGACGTTTTTGCGAACCCTCATTCTGTCGCTGTTCTTTCTTATCGTGTCGTTAGTAGGGGCCACCGCGCTCGCCGTGGTGGGCGCTGCTATCTATTTCTCTCCCGGCCTGCCTGATGTGCGCCAGCTACAAAACTTTGAGCTGCATTCACCGCTACGCATTTTCACCAATGACGGCAAGCTAATTGGTGAATTTGGTGAGGAGCGCCGGGTCGTTGTGGATTTTGATGAAATTCCCCAGGACATGGTGAACGCCTTGATAGCCGCCGAGGACACCAACTACTTTGATCACGCGGGTGTTGACCCCCGCGGGCTTGCCAGGGCGGCGGTAGAGCTTGCCCAGAGCGGCGGTGCCATACAGTCAGGCGGCTCGACCATCACTATGCAGGTGGCGCGTAACTACATGCTTACGCTGGACCAGACGTTTACCCGTAAAATCCGCGAGATCCTGCTTGCCTTGCAGATGGAAAAAGTGTTGAGCAAGCAGGAAATCTTCGAACTTTACGTTAACAAAATTTTCTTAGGAAATCGAGCATACGGCATTGCAGCAGCCGCCGATACTTATTACGACAAACCGCTTTCCGAGCTTACCCTGGCTGAAACCGCGATGATTGCGGGTCTGCCCAAAGCGCCTTCCGCATTTAACCCGCTGGCCAATTCCGAGCGTTCGCTGATTCGCCGCAACTGGATTCTGTTCCGCATGCGCGAACTGGGCTATATCGATGACACCACCTATCAGTCAGCGGTACAGGACCCCGTCACCGCACGCCGTCACTTTACCCAGACCGAAGTAGACGCCTCTTACGTGGCTGAAATGGCACGCCAGTACGCGGTTGAGCGCTTTGGTGATACAGCCTACACCGGCGGTTACCGCATCTATACGACGCTGGATAGCAAGCTACAGCCGTTTGCGCGTGACGCCCTGGCCAATGGCCTGCGTGAGTATGATTTGCGTCACGGCTGGCGCGGTGCCGAGCAACGCGATATCGCCCCGAGCCTGGTCGAAGCGCAGGAACGCACCGCGACACAGGGCCTTGAGGAGGAGCTTTCCGAGTCGCCCGAAATTCGTCAAACCGCCCGCCAAGCCGCCGAACGTAGTCAAACGGAAATCACTGGCGTTGAAGGCGACGTTAGTAACTGGCTGCAAGTATTGGAGCGTACACCTAACTATGGCCTGCTGAAGCCAGCGATTGTGGTCAAAAGCAGTGGCCGTGAAATGCAGGTATTGGCTCGCGGCGGTGAGCTGCATACCATTAACTGGGAGGGTTTAAGCTGGGCACGCGCCTATCAAAGCCCGCGTAGCCGCGGCGCTGAGCCTAGCTCTGCCGACCAAATTGCCGTACGTGGTGACCTGGTGCGTATTTTAGAAACCCAGGACGGCACGGTACGCCTTTCACAGCGGCCAGATGCAGAAGGCTCAATCGTTGCCCAAGACCCGCGTACCGGCGCTATTCTGGCCTTGCAGGGCGGGTTTGATTTCAATGCCAGCAAGTTCAACCGTGCGGTTCAGGCCCAGCGCCAATCAGGCTCCATCTTCAAGCCGTTTATTTATCTGGCGGCGCTGCAAGATGGTGAAATGAACGCAGCAAGCGTGGTCAACGACGCACCGGTCGTGCTCGATGATGGCAGCAACTCACTATGGCGCCCGGTCAACTCCAGCCGTGATTTCCAAGGACCGATGCGTTTACGCCCGGCACTGGCTCGCTCGCGCAATCTAGTCACCATTCGCGTTTTACAAACCATGGGGCTGGATCATACGATCGAATTCCTGAAAGGCTTTGGCTTCTCTCAGGATCGCCTACCGCACGGCCTTTCTCTGGCCCTGGGCAGCGCAAGCCTGACGCCTATGGAAATGACCAACGCCTACTCCGTGCTTGCCAACGGTGGCTTCCAGGTAGCTCCCTGGTTTATCGAACGCGTTACTCGCAATGACGATCACGAGCTTATTGATGAAGCCACCCCCCAGGTTGCCTGCCCCAGCTGTGCAGAAGGTCAGGAAACCGTCGAGATCGATGGGCGTGAATATCCGGTTGCCAAGCGCGTTGCCGATGCGGCGGCCACCTATATTCTGCGCGATATGCTGCGTGATGTTATTACCTCGGGCACCGGTCGCGGCGCGTTAAGCCTCAACCGTGACGATATCGTGGGTAAGACGGGTACCACCAATAGCCAGCGTGATGCCTGGTTTGCCGGTTTTAACAGCAATTTGGTGACCACCGTGTGGGTAGGTAAAGACAGCAACGAAACCATTGCGGAATATGGGGCAAATGCAGCGCTACCTATCTGGAAAGACTTTATGGGTAAAGCGCTGGAAGGCACACCGTCGGCGATACCGGAACGCCCGTCTACTGTTGTAACTGCTCGGATAGATCCTAACTCTGGTCGTCGTTTACATGAAGGCCAGCCGGGAGGTATTAGTGAGTTCTTCCACCAAGATCACTTGCCCGACTACCAGCCACGTGGCATCAGCCGTGAGCTAGAGGAAGCCAGCGGCTCACAAGGCTCTGGCACCGCGGAATCGATCTTCTAAGTAACAACTAGCGCTAGCAGCTAGCTCAAGAAACGCAAAAGCCCGGAAACCTAATGGTCTCCGGGCTTTTTTATACGCCTGTCTTACTGACAGATGCCTATTTGCAAGCTTTAAGCTGCAGCTATAGGCGCTTCATGCTTGCTGGCTCTCCAATTAAGGCCAATGGCGATCACCATGACCACAACACCGGCCACCTCGGTCAGCAGGCTTGGGTAGAACACGCCAAAGATCGCGGCGCTGATCGCCAGGCGCGGCAGCCATGACATGCGGGTAAACAGATACCCTTCCAGCGCCGCCGCAAAGGCGCATAGCGCCAGAATAGCAATCACCGCGTTCCACACCACGACCAATACTGGCCCGCCGATAATAATTTCAGGGTTAAACACCATAAACAGCGGAATCAGATAAAGCCCTTTAGCGAATTTCCAGGCCTGAAAACCGGTCTCCATGGGTTTACTGCCCGCGATGGCCGCCCCGGCAAACCCTGCCAGGGCAATGGGCGGCGTCACGTTAGAGTCCTGGGAGTACCAGAACACCACCAGGTGTGCAATCAGTAGCGGCACGCCAAACTCAGAGGTCAGCGCGGGTCCAACTAGCACAATCAGCACGATATAGCTGGCGGTTACCGGAAGTCCCATCCCCAGTATCAGGCTCGCCAACAGCACCATGACCAGCGCCAGCACCAGGTTACCGCCCGAGAATGCCAGCATCATAGAGGAGAATTTGAGCCCCAGGCCCGTCAAACCCACAACGCCGACGATAATACCCGCCACTGCGCAGGCCATGGAAACCGCCACGGCATTACGGGCGCCCAGTTCAAGCCCTTCCACCAGTTTGGTTAACCCGGCCCAGATAACGCCCTTGGTCCGGCTAAGCGTCACCGGCTGGCCCTGCCCTGGGGCTACGAAAAAGTACCATAGCGCATAGCGTATGACGGCCACGGCTACCATGGTAATGACCGCGTAATAACCTACCCGCATGGGCGACAGGTTCATCACCAGAAGCCACACCAATACCGCCAGCGGTAGGAGGAAATGCCAGCCCTCTTTCATCACCTGGCGCATTTGCGGCAGCTCGCTTTTGGGCATGCCCTGCATACCCTGTTTAAGGGCAATAATGTGTACAAACAGGTAAACCGTCGCGAAGTACATAATCGCTGGCAGAATACTGATCTTGACGATATCCAGGTACGGCGTATTGGTATATTCGGCAATCAAAAAGGCGCCTGCGCCCATCAATGGCGGCATGATTTGCCCACCGGTTGAGGCGGCTGCCTCGATACCGCCCGCCTGCTTGGGCTTATAGCCCAGTTTTTTCATCAGCGGGATAGTAAAGGCGCCGGTCGTTACCACGTTGGCAATCGCGCTACCTGAGATAGACCCCATACCCGCCGAGGCAAGCACAGCGGCTTTGGCCGGCCCACCACGCTGACGGCCCGTCGCGGCGTAGGCCATATCGATAAAGAACTTGCCCGCCCCGGTACTTTCCAGAAAGGCGCCAAACAACACAAAGATAAAGATGTAGGTAGCCGCCACGCCCAGCGGCAGGCCGAAGATACCTTCCTGCCCCAGATAGAGCTGCCCGGCGACCCGGTCGAGCGTATAGCCACGGTGATTCAAGATGCCAGGCAGCCACTCGCCAAGCCAAGGCAGCTCACCGCGCGGACCGGCAAACGCATACACGATGGCTAACACACCGATAATCGTCATGCCAAAGCCCACCGCGCGACGGCTGGCCTCCAGTACCGTGACCGTAGCGATACAGGCGACCAGAATATCGGTCTCGCTCCAGAAACCAGCGCGATTAATAATCTCGTCTAAAAAGAACACCAAATAGCCGCCGGTAATCAACGCACCAGCAAAAAATATGAGATCAATTCCCCAGCCAATCACACCGCGTTTACGCTTGGGCCCAAACGCTGGGAACATTAAAAACGCCAGCAGCATGATTAGCGCAAGGTGAATACCGCGTTGATAAAATAGTCCCAACGGCTGAATGCCGGCGGAGTAGAGTTGGAACAGGGAAAGTCCTACCGCCACGATGGTGATAAGCCACAGCACCACGCGCGGTTGAATCGCATTACCGCCTGGCATTAATACCGGCGGTGGATTGGATTCGCTCATGAAGTCCTCGGAAAATGTTGTCTAGCTTGTTTGTACTGACCAGTGTTTTGGTTGCTTAAGCTCTAGCGGCTTAGTGTGTAGTGCTGCAGTTTTTATTATCTGAGGGTTTATTTACAGCATATTTATTAAGCTTTGCGTATTTAGCGCGGCGAACTGTTAGCCCGTGGCGCATTGCTTGTGAGCTGGATCGTTACCCGCTGGCCGGCTGCCTGCTCGCTTAAACTAATGGCTGGGTGTTCGCCGTCAGGCCACACCACCTGATGATTGACCGCTTTCGAGCCGACCCGGAGAACGTAGCGGTTATTGGCAACCGGCTCATCAATCGCGTTGATCCAATATCCACCGTGACCATCGGACACCTGTTCACCACGTCCAAATATATGTCCTAGCCCTGCGGCAAAATCTGGCTGGTGGGAGCGTTCTAACTGCATCACGCCTGCCACATTACGGTAGCAATCCAGCACCGTGAACTTCTCAACGGAATGATTCCATTGAATACACCAGCGTGCCCCGGCGGGCACCACTTCGTCCACTAACGCTTTACCCCGCTCAGTCACCACTGCTAACCGCGTAGACGCAGTCGCCGGAGCGGGGGAAGCCCCTGCTCCGGCGAACGGTAAGCATATGAACAAGAGCGCCATCAGTCGTCGTTGTTGCCACTGCATGGCGAAATGCCCTTTATTAGCTATTTGCAAAACAGCCGCTTAATAAAAGCAGCTGTATAGGCCATCCGTTAAGGACGAAGACGGTCCGGAATTTCGACATCCATTTCCTCAAAATAACGAATAGCGCCCGGGTGCAGCGGTACTGGCGTTGATTTCATAGTGAATTCAACCGTGGTGTCATTAGCGGCCGGGTGTACCGCAATCAGCTCATCGGTGTTTTCAAACAACAGCTGGGTCAATTGGTACGCAAGCTCCTCATCCATATCGGCGTTAACCACCAATACGTTGGGGATACCAATAGTCTGAACCGCTTCATCCATGCCGTCGTACATACCGGCGGCCAGTTCGTAAGGTGCGAAAACCGCTTCTTCTTCCTGAGCATTGGCGATTTCTTCATCCGACAAACCAATCAGGCGGATATCGCGCGTGGCTGCCAGGTTAAGAATCGAGCTAGTCGGCGGGCCAACGCTCCAGAAACCGGCATCGATATCGCCGTCGCGAATAGCATCGGCGGTTTCGTTGAAGTTAAGGCGCTGGGGGGTAAAGTCTTCGTAGCTAATACCGTTGGCTTCAAGCACTGCGCGGGCATTAAGTTCCGTACCGCTTCCCGGTGCACCAACAGATACACGTTTACCGGCGAGATCGGCAATCGACTCAATATCCGATTCGGCAAGGGTTACCAGCTGGACAGCATTGGGATATACCGAGGCCAGCGCACGGGTATTTTCAATCTGGCGGCCTTCAAAATCACCGGTACCGGTATACGCCTGATACACGGTGTCGGCCAGGGCCAAGGCAAGGTCGGCGTCGCCACGCATGATCAAACCCATATTTTCAACCGAGGCGCCGGTAACTTCAGCGGTCGCCTGGGCACCTTCGATACGGTTATTAATCATTTCCGCAAGGCCGCCACCGATGGGGTAATAAACGCCACCCGTACCGCCCGTTGCAATTGAAAGTTGTTGAGCACTGGCCGGTAAAGCGACGGCTAACATGGATGCTGCGGCTGCATATTTTAATGTTTTCATGCGTATTGCCTCCGTCCTGCTTGGACTTATAGGTATGGTTTGACGATAGGGAGGTATGAAGCTCCGCCCCTGTTCCATCAGAAGCGATAGAGTGACGTTAGCACGGCTCGTGCGTTGATGTTAATGGGACAATAGTGCGACGACCTGCTGAGTAATATGCGCACCAATGGGTAGCGCCGAGGTGGCCGCCGGTGAGGGTGCGTTGCCGACGTTCACCGTTCGGCGTGTATTCACGAATACAAAGTCATCCACAAGTTTTCCCGCTTTAGAAACCGCCTGTGCGCGAACGCCCGCCGGATAAGGCTTGAGATCCTCAATCGTTAATTGCGGGCAGTATTTGCGTACAAGCTCCAGGTAACCACGTTTGTAAAACGAGTTTTTCATTTCTCCAAGCCCTGGTTTCAGGTGTCTGCCCAACACTTTTAAAATTCCCGGGTGGGTGAACATCTGCCCCATATCGCGCAGCGACATATCCTGCTTGCGGTAACCTTCGCGCTTAAGTGCCAGCACGGCATTGGGGCCCACCGTTACGCTGCCATCGATCATACGGGTCAGGTGTACACCCAGAAAGGGCATGGCCGGGTCAGGAATGGGGTAAATCAGATGGTTGACGATGTGATTATGCTTCTCGGGCAACAGGTAGTATTCGCCTCGGAACGGGCAGATGGTAAAGCCAGGGTCCTGGCCCAGCATGCGAATCACTCGGTCGGCCATTAACCCGGCACAGGTCACCAGATAACGGCTTGAGAAGGTATCGTTAGTGGTGGTCACCACCACCTCAGTACGCCGCTCTTCCAGCCCCTTAACCTCAACGCCATACTGGATTTTACCCCCCAGGCGCTCGAACTCCGCCGCCATGGCACGGGTAACCTGGGCGTAGTTGACGATGCCGCTTGAAGGCACAAAAATCCCCGCCTCCCCGCGGATATTCGGCTCGCGCTCTTTGAGTGCTTCAGCGCTTAGCCACTCGCGCTCAAGCCCATTGGCCGCCGTGCGCTCCCAAAGCGCCTGCATACGCTGGGTTTCTAGCGCGTTGGTGGCCACCAAAAGCTTGCCACAGATGGAGTAATCCACTCCGTGCTGATCACAAAACTCGCGGGTAGCGCGGTTTCCTTCAAGACAGAACTTGGCCTTTAAGCTTCCCGGCGTGTAATACACCCCGGCATGAATGACGCCGCTGTTATGGCCGGTTTGATGCTGCGCGGGGCCACTCTCTTTTTCCAGCACAAGCAGGCGCTTGTCGGGGTACGTCTGCTGCAGCTGCATGGCGGTCGACATGCCCAGAATTCCCCCGCCAATAATGATGAAATCCCACATTAATAACGCTTCCTGTGCCAAATTGTTAAAATTTATTGATAATAGCCGTTATTCTTCTACTTTCACTTATTTGCTACAAGATCACCAGGGAGTCGCGTCGTTATGGAAACTGTTATGGCGATTGCCATGGTGATTGATAGGGAGGTTGCCATGGAGCCAGATGCGCCGCGTCAGAACTTAGCGATTAGCGCTTATAGCACGCTCAAGCACGATATTATCCGTGGCCGCTACGCGCCTAAAGAAAAGCTATTAATGAGCCGTCTGAAAGAGTGCTACGGAGTTAGCACAGGGCCGCTGCGCGAAGCCCTTTCCCAACTGGTCGCCGACCGGCTGGTGGTGGCGATTAGCCAGCGCGGTTACCGCGTAGCTCCGATGTCGCTTGCCGAACTCAACGATATTTACGACGCCCGCGCCCAGCTGGAAGGCCTGATTCTACGCCTTGCCATTGAGCGGGGTGACGACGACTGGGAAGCGTCGGTGCTGGCCACAGCCCACCGGCTTGCCAAAGTGACCGATATAAGCTCCCCCGATGAGCTGCTGGATGGCTGGGACCTGCGCCATAAAGCTTTTCATACCGCCATCGCGAGCGGCTGCAACTCCCCTCACCTGCTGCAGATGCGCAATACGCTGTTTGATCAAGTTGAGCGCTATCGCCACTTGTGGCTCCAGGAAACCGTCATGTCGCCGGCCGCGCTTGAGCAAAAGCGCCAGGAGCACGCCGCGCTGGTCGACGTAATTCTAGCGCGCGATGCCGAAAAGGCCGCGATTTTGATGCGCGACCACCTGATGACGCCTGTTCCCATTATCACCCGAGTACTTCAGAACCGGGGAATCAGCTAAATTCTGCATTTTAAAAAAATGTAGATATTTTTAAATAACGGCGATACATTGAGTTTAATTACACCGTTTTTAACTACGTAGTAGATCAATTTTTAACTACGTTAGATCAATAGATCGCCGTGGGCGCCTGGGTGTGTCTACGCGAAATGCTTTCCTCAAGAATTCTTCTTAAGAACTAGCCAGGAGCTTCGTAATGACACATTTCAACTGGGATGACCCGCTACTGTTGGAGCACCAGCTCACTGACGAAGAGCGCCAGATTCGCGACGCGGCCCATGACTACTGCCAGGAAAACCTTCAGCCCCGCGTATTGAGTGCCTTTCGTGAGGAGCGCTTTGATCGCGAGATCATGTCTGAGATGGGCGAGCTTGGCCTTTTGGGCGCTACCGTGGCGGAAGAGTACGGCGGTGCGGGCGTCAACCACGTGGCTTACGGCCTGATCGCCCGCGAAGTAGAGCGCGTTGATTCCGGCTACCGCTCGGCCATGAGCGTTCAGTCGTCGCTGGTTATGTACCCCATCGAGACGTACGGCTCTGAAGAACAGAAACAAAAGTACCTGCCCAAACTTGCCAGCGGCGAAATGGTCGGCTGCTTTGGCCTGACCGAGCCAGACCACGGCTCCGACCCCGGCAACATGATTACCCGCGCTGAAAAAGTCGACGGCGGCTACCGACTAACCGGCGCCAAGATGTGGATTACCAATAGCCCGATTGCCGATATCGCCGTGGTATGGGCCAAGTCTGCTGCCCACGACAACCAGATCAAAGGCTTTATCGTAGAGCGCGGCACAGAAGGTTTCTCCACCCCGAAAATTGAAGGCAAGGTGTCGCTACGCGCCTCGATTACCGGTGAAATCGTGCTGGATAGCGCGTTTGTGCCCGAAGAGAACCTGCTGCCTAATGTCAGCGGCTTGAAAGGCCCGTTTGGCTGCCTGAACAAAGCGCGCTACGGCATCGCTTGGGGCGTTATGGGCACGGCTGAATTCTGCTGGCACGCCGCCCGCCAGTACACGCTGGACCGCAAGCAGTTTGGCCGCCCGCTGGCCGCCAACCAGCTGATTCAGAAAAAGCTCGCCGATATGCAAACCGAGATCACCCTGGGCCTTCAGGCCGCCCTGCAGGTAGGCCGGTTGATGGATAGTGGCAACTGGACGCCGGAAATGGTCTCGCTGATCAAGCGCAACAACTGTGGCAAGGCGCTGGATATTGCGCGCATGTCGCGGGATATGCACGGCGGTAACGGCGTGTCCGATGAGTACGGCGTAATTCGACATATGGTGAACCTGGAGTCGGTGAATACCTACGAAGGTACCCACGATGTACACGCGCTGATCTTGGGCCGTGCACAGACCGGCATTCAGTCGTTCTACTAAGCCGTTTTATTTTATAGGCCAAAGGAATCACCATGAGCACTCCTTCCAAACCGCTGGCTGGCATCAAGGTACTCGATATATCACGCGTGCTGGCTGGCCCGTGGTGTGGCCAGATGCTCGCCGACATGGGCGCCGATGTGATCAAGGTCGAGCGCCCTGTCGCCGGTGATGATACGCGTCACTGGGGCCCACCCTGGCTTAACGGCACGGCGGAGTCGGCCTATTATCTGTGCGCCAACCGCGGTAAGCGTTCGGTCACCATTGATATGGCCAAGCCGGAAGGTCAGGTGCTTATCAGGCAGTTGGTAAGTCAGTCAGATGTGCTGCTTGAGAACTTTAAAGTCGGTGGGCTGAAGAAGTACGGACTGGATTACGCCAGTCTGAAAGAGCTGAACCCCAAGCTTGTCTACTGCTCAATCACCGGCTTTGGTCAGGAGAGCCCCTACGCCCACCGCGCTGGTTACGACTTCATGATTCAGGCCATGGGTGGCATCATGAGCCTGACCGGCAAGCCCGATAGCGAGCCCGGCGGTGGCCCGGTAAAAAGCGGCGTGGCGTTTACCGATATTTTCACCGGCCTGTATGCCACCAACGCCGTTTTGTCAGCGCTTTATCAGCGCCGTGACAGCGGTGTGGGTTGCCATATTGATATGGCGTTGATGGATGTTCAGGTAGGCGTGCTGGCCAACCAGGCGCTTAACTACCTAACCTCCGGCAACGTGCCGCAGCGCCTGGGCAATGCCCACCCCAACATTGTGCCCTACCAGGCGTTTGCCACTCGGGATGGCCACATCATTGTCGCGGTGGGTAATGACGAACAGTTCAGACGCTTTTGCGAAGTGCTTGCGTTAGGACAGTTGGCCGCTGATGAGCGGTTTGCCACCAACGGGGCGCGCGTCCATCACCGTGAAAGCCTGGTACCTATGCTTGAGGCAGCACTGGCTCAGCGCACTATCGATGAGTGGCTCGCGGCCTTTGAAGTGGTGGGTGTGCCTTGCGGCCCCATCAATACGCTTGACCGCGTGTTCGATGATCCGCATGTCAAAGCGCGCGGCTTGAAGCAGTCGCTACCGCACACTCAGGCAGGCCAGGTAGACCTTGTCGCCAACCCCATTCGCATTAACGGGCATTCGCTAAGCGCTACCACCGCGCCGCCGAGTTTGGGTGAGCATACCGAGCACGTATTAAACGATATAGGCATTACGCCAGCCCAACAGCAGGCACTGCGCGAGGCAGGCATTATTTGATCGAGCACTGACTATTACTAGATTTAACGTTTGAAGCGCTCTTAACGGGGCGCTTTTTATTGCCACCTAATCTTTATCCCATCAATAAAGCTAGGAAGTCCATCAGAAGCCACGCTTATCCGCTACACTATTCACTGTTTTACAACCATGTGTCCGTTTGTAAGCAATGGTTTGCAACAAAGGATTGGGCGGACACAGTAAGCTAGGAGGCTTTATGGGGAACTGTGCACGCATTAACGGCAGCTGCAAACGCTGTGAAGGTGAATTGCCCTTTGCGTTCACCATGGCATTTCAACCTATTGTTAATCTCTCGACTGCCCGAGTAGATGCCTATGAAGCCTTGGTACGCGGGCCCAATGGTGAATCCGCCTGTAGCATTATTTCCCAGGTAACGGACGATCTGCTCTACCAGTTTGATCAAGCCTGCCGCGTCAAAGCCATTGAAATGGCAAGCCACCTTGGCATGCAGACCAATCTGTCGATTAATTTTCTTCCCAACGCGGTTTACGAGCCAACCGCCTGCATTCAGGCAACGCTGGATATCTCGCGACAGGTAGGCTGGCCATCCAAGCGACTTATCTTTGAGATTACTGAAACCGAGCGCGTTATCGATCGTCAGCATTTGCGCAATATCATCGACGCCTATCGCTCAATGGGTTTCAAAACCGCGCTGGATGATTTTGGCAGTGGTTATGCCAACCTGGATATCTTGACCGACCTTACCCCCGATAAGTTAAAAATTGATCGCCAACTAGTCATGAACTGCGATCAAGACCTGCGTCGCCAAGCCATTTTGCAAGCAATTATTACCCTGGCCCAACAGTTGGGCATTGTCGTCATCGCTGAAGGTGTAGAAACCCACGCCGAGGCGCTTTGGCTGGCAAGCAACGGCATCATGCGCCAGCAGGGCTTTTATTATGCCAAACCAGTCGTTAACTCACTGGGGGATGACCTCTCCGTGCGTTTGAGTGCACTACGCGAAGAGGTGCGATTAGGCCGGGAACAAGGGGGTCTACATGCTTGATATAAATCTTGAGCAAGTCTATCAGCTGTTCACCCGCTCAAAACGCAATACTGAGAATATTATCCAAACCGCCCCGCTAGGCATTTGCGTTACCAGCCCTGATGGCTATTTTGAGATGGTTAACAGCGCTTATTGCCAATTTTATGGCTACACGGAAAGCGAGCTTATAGGCAAGCACTTCACCCAAATGGTCTCCCCTACCTATCGTGATAGATTAGCAGCACTACACGACGAATTTATCCAAGGCGACAGCAACCAGGAATTACGCCAGGAGTGGGAAGTGCTGAACAAAAAAGGTGAGGCACGCACCATCATCGCTGAAGCGGCGCGCATCGAAGGCGATGACGGCCTACCGCGCAAGGTAACCTTTATTGTCGATATTACGGAGCGCAAGCAGCTCGAAGAGCGTTTAAAGCTGGCCAACGAGCGTTTGGATCAACTCGCGCATCGCGATGAATTAACCGGCCTGTTCAACCGCCGTGCCGGGCTTAAGCGCCTGGAAGAAGAGCTTCAGCGCTGCCAGCGTTATGAAAGCACGTTGAGCATTGCTATTTTCGATCTGGATCGCTTTAAAACGATCAATGATACCTACGGCCACGGCATTGGTGACGACGTACTCAAGGAAGTCACCGCGCTGGTCAGTCAAACCCTGCGCACAACCGATATTCAGGTACGCCTGGGCGGTGAAGAATTTCTGGTGATCATGCCGCAGGTCGATATTAGAGCAGCGCAGCGGGCGATTGAACGGGTGTGTAATGCCGTTGCCAGCACGCCTTTTACTAAGCAGCAATTAATCGTCACTGTATCCGCCGGTATTGCGTGCTACGTTGATACCTCCAACCGCTGCCTATTGGATCGTGCAGATAACGCCATGTATCAAGCCAAGGAGGCCGGTGGAAACGGTGCCGTCACTGCCTAGTAAATCATCATACCTGGTGAATCAACATCGGCGCCCGCGATGCTAAATCGACTCTCCAGCCTGAGGAGTAACGTTATGAGCAATGCTGAGCTAAACAAACTGAAGCAAAAATACGTTGCCAACGGCGCAGCGAGCCCTGCCACAGCGTTTGCCGACCATGCCGAAAATGCCGAAGTGTGGGATGCCGACGGCAACCGGTTTATCGACTTTGCCGGCGGCATCGGTGTGCTGAATATCGGCCATCGCCATCCAAAAGTGGTTGCGGCGGTGAAAGCACAGCTCGATAAGGTAATGCATACCTGCCAAACGGTAATGCCCTATGAAGGCTACGTCAGGGTTGCAGAACGTCTTAGCCACCTAGTGCCCGTTCGCGGCCATGCCAAGGTCATGCTCGCTAACTCCGGCGCCGAAGCGTTGGAGAACGCGGTCAAGATAGCTCGCGCCGCCACCGGGCGCTCCAACGTTATCTGCTTTGATGGCGGCTACCACGGCCGCACCTTCTTCACCATGGCGATGAACGGCAAGGTCGCGCCGTATCAGACCGACTTTGGCCCCATGCCCGGCACCGTGTTTCGTGCGCCCTACCCGGTGGACTACCACGGCGTCAGTGAAGACGAGGCGATTCGCGGCCTGATGATGACGCTGAAAACCGACGCTGGCCCCGCAAATACGGCGGCTATCATTTTAGAGCCTGTGCTCGGTGAAGGCGGCTTTTATCCCGCACCGGCATCGTTTCTGGAAAAGATCCGCATCATCTGCGATGAACTCGGCATCCTGATGATTATCGACGAAGTACAGTCAGGGTTTGGGCGCACCGGCAAGATGTTCGCCATCGAGCACAGCGGCGTTGAGCCTGACATCATGACCATGGCAAAAAGCATGGCCGACGGCATGCCGATTTCAGCCGTAGTGGGCACTGACAAGATCATGGATGCCTCTGGCCCGAACTCGCTGGGCGGCACCTACACAGGCAGCCCTACCGCCTGTGCCGCAGCGCTTGCCGTCATGGATGTTTTTGAGGAAGAAAATATCCTGGAGAGAAGCCAGGCCCTGGGCGAGAAGCTCGCCAAGCGTTTCCACCAGTGGCAGGCACGTTACGACGCGGTGGATAACGTACGCCATATGGGCGCCATGGCCGCCTTTGAGCTGGTATCTGATAAACACGCCAAGACACCTAACGCCGAGCTTGCCGGTGCCTTATGTAAAAAAGCCCGCGAAGAGGGCTTAATCCTGCTTTCCTGCGGTATGTACGGCAATACCATTCGGTTCTTAATGCCCATCACCATCGACGATAGCGTACTCAACGAAGGACTCGATATCATCGAATCCTGCCTGGAGTCGCTGATTTAACACGCCCTGAATGCAGCCTGCATACAAGAACGCCGCCCGATGGGGCGGCGTTCTTGTATTTACCCGGCACTAACGGTTCAGCCGTTCATGTAGCGCGGCAGCCAAAGCACCAAGTCAGGCCATACGCTGATGATGATAGCCGCCAGGCACATCAGCAAAAAGAACGGCAGCGCCGCCCAAGCCACACGTCCGATGCTCTCTCCGGTCAGGCTCTGCAGCACGAAGAGGTTGAAGCCCACTGGCGGGGTAATCTGGCCAAGCTCGATCATGATGATCAGGAAAATGCCGAACCAGATCGGATCGAACCCTGCCAGCAGCACGATCGGTAGCGTAATGGGCAAGCTCATTACAGTGATCGAGATACCGTCCAGAAAGAGCCCCAGCACGATGTAGAACACCGCCAGTGCCAGCAGCAGCATGGTCGGGCTGAAGTTCTGCTCGGCGATCCAGCTGGCAAGCTCGCGCGGCAAGTGCAGATAGCCCATCGCCGTCGACAGCAGGGTTGCCGTAATCAACAGGCTACATACCATGATCGAGGTAATCAGCGTGCCCCGAAACGCCTCGGTCAGCATGGCCAAAGTGATTTGCCGCTCGATGCCCAACAGCACCAGCGTGGCTGCCACGCCCACCGCCGCCGCCTCGGAGGGCGTGGCGATACCGCTGTAGATCGAACCGATCACGATCGCGATCAATATGAGGATCGGCAACAGCAACAGAATCGACTGGCCGATGGATTGCCCGTGCGCTATCTGTTTAGGCGCAAGCGCCGGTGAAAGCGTGGCGCGTATGCCAATATAGCCGCTGTACAGCAGCGCAATTACAAGCCCCGGCACCACACCCGCCATGAACAGCCGGCTGATCGATACTTCCGCCTGAACCCCGTATACGATCATGACGATCGACGGTGGAATCAGCAGGCCCAGACTACCAGCACCGGCTAGCGAGCCAATCGACAGGTGCCGGTCGTAGCCGCGTTGCTTGAGCTCTTGCGTGGTTATCTTGCCAATAGTGGCGGTGGTGGCAGCACTTGAGCCGCTTACCGCAGCAAACAGCGTACAGCCCAGCACATTGGTATGCAGAATGCCGCCCGGCAGACGGCTGGTAATGGGCACCAGCCCCTTGAACAAGCGCTCCGAAAGATTCGAGCGAAAAATCAGCTCGCCCATCAAGATGAACAACGGGATCGCCGAAAGCTCCCAGCTGTTGCTGGCACGATACAAAATACGCGAGAAGATCAAACCGATACGGTCAGCGCTGAAGTCCCCGAAAATCCAGAGTGAGCCGATGGAAATTGCCAGCATCGAGGCAAATATCCACGTACCCATGGACAGGAAAAACACCAGCAGCAGCGCCACACCAACGGCCGTCCAGAAAATATCCATAGTCCGTTCCTGTTAGCCAGGCCTAGGCCGTGTTGGGTGAATACCGCGAGCGCAGTAAGATGATTTTTATTGATCTCACCAGCAGCGTGAAGGAAATTAGCCACATGCCGATAAGGATAGCGCCTTCGGGAAGCCAGATAGGCGTTTCGGCCAGCGTCTCACTCACCACGCCGCGCTGGTAGCTGCGCTGGACGTTTTGTAGCCAGAACGTGGAGAGCCATAAAAAGCAGCCGGCAGTGACCAGGCTGCTAAACAGCTCCAGCGGCCACCGCCTGGATGCGGGAATGCGCTCCATGAGCAGCGACACCCGAATCAAGCCGCCCTTTTCGAGCACGTAGGGAAGCCCCATAAACGCCATGGTGGCCACGGCGTAGCCGATATACTCATCCAAAATAAAGGTCGAGCGGCCAAACAACCGCATCACGATTTCGAGGATGATATGGCCAAACATGTAAATGATGAGCGCCACGGCAATCAAGGCGCCCACCCGATTAAGCAATTTCGAGGCTTTTTCTATGGGTTCGAAAAACCTCATTGCTGGCTCCGAAACTCATCCATGATCGTCTTGCCGGTGTCGCCAGTGCTTTCAAGCCAGTTATCGATCACGCTTTCCGAGGCATCAGAAAGCGCGTCGGTTAGGTCTTGGGCTACCGGGTCGCTCACTTCAACGTTGTTCTCCGCAAGCGTCTGGTAGTTCTCTGCGGTGCGCGTTTCAACAGCGGCCCAGTTGTGCTGGTCGGTCAGGCGAGCGGCTTCCAGTACTGCCTGCTGCTGCTCTTCGCTGAATGAATCGAACACGGCCTTGTTCATGTGCACCATGTTGAGCGGGATGGCATATTGAACGGCAGAGAAGTGGTTTTGATGCTCCCAGAAGCTGCCGTTGGCGCCGGCTTCGGCGGAGGTCAGCACGGCGCTAATACCGCCGGTGGCCAATTGCGGCACTACATCACCCCAAGAGAGACTCACCGGCGAGGCGCCGACGTTTCTAAAGGTTTCAGTGCCACTGCGGTCAAAAGTGCGAATCTTGAGATTTTTCAGATCATCGGCGCTGTCGATCGCGTCTTTCGACCAGATACCGCTGGGCGGCCAGGGCGAGGCGTAAAGCAGTACCTGATCACTATCTTCAAACACCGCTTCGTAATAAGGCTTGGCGATATCGTAAAGCTGGCGCGCATCCTCGATATCGTTGACCAAAAACGGCAAGGAGGAGAGCAAAAAGAGGGAGTCTACGCCACTCATGGTGCCTGAAAGCGTATCCGCGATATCGACAGCGCCATCCGCCACAGCGTAGAAGTGATCGCCGGAGTTAAACCCTAGCGCGCCACCGGTATGCAGGGTAATGCTGATGTCACCGTTGGTCAGTTCCTCTACCTTGTCGATAAAGTAGGCGTCGCCCTGAGCGTGGATTGAGCTTGCGTTGTATTCATTTGAAAAATCCAGGCTGAACGACTGGGCATGCGATTGGCCGCTAACAATCGCGAGCCCCAGCGCGGCGATGAGACTTTTACCGGCGATGAATCGATGATTTTGGAATTTTAGCGTTGTCATGACGTAGGTTCCCTGCCGATTTTTATTAAATGTAGCTTTCAATGTACCTTTATCGGCAAGCTATTTATTTTTACAAACGACTTAGGCGCTTCTGAACGCGACATCTAAATAGTCAAAAACTAAAGTATTATTTACTTTATACGGTAATTAAACACTATAGCGTCAGGGTCGAAACAACGATTTCCCGCATGAAAAAGAGCAGCGTAAGCATCAAATATGGCCATAACCACGTGGCATAAAAAAGCGCCGCTATTGGAGCGGCGCTTTAGATAAAACGATCATCCTCTGGCTGTGCTAGCGCGGTCGACGGTCTCCCTCAAGAAAGTTCGCCGTAAATACCGCTTTACCGTAAGTCTCAAAGGACCACTTCATTACCTCGCTCAGCGCATTCATCACGGCATCGAATTCGCCAAATATCTGGGTACTCATTCGGTTGGGATAAACCTCCAGGCCTGACGCCTCGAAGCGCTTTACCACATCCTTCACCAATGGCTTGAAATCGTGGGCCAGTGGGTAGTAGCTAAGCTGCACGGAAAGATACATAACGCCTCCTTACGCTGTGTGTGATGGCCTGCCGGATACGCTCGACAAGCGCTGCCAGGCGGCCAGAATGGCGGCGCGGGTTTCATCCGGATGCTCCATGGGGAACATATGCGTACCAGGCACCTCCTCGACCTTCAGGCCCTTGCGCCTTAAACGCTTGATGCGCGAAGCGGTCATCAGATGCGACTCCTGCCCCGCCACCAGCTCAAGCGGCACGCCTACCCGGCTTGGCAGCCGAGATAGGTGATCTGGCAAATGGCGGAAAATCTCCACCTCAACACGTGGGTCGAAGGTCAGCTCGGCGCTGCCATCCTCTAAAAGCCGGGTACCTGCTTCAATGTAGTCGTTAAGCGCGGCGGGGGTAAAGCGGCGAAAAAGCCCGCGCTGACTTAGCGATTTGGCCATGATCTCACGGCTTGGCCATACGCTGCGCCGCCCCTGCGTTTTACCTGCAGGCGTTATGCGGTCAATAAAACCAAAGCGCTTGGCGGCCTTCATGGCCCAGGCGTCTGGCCCCAGCATAAGCGGCGGGTCAAGCATGATCACCCCGCAAAAACGCTCAGGCTGTTTGTCGGCGGCCATAGCCATCAGCGTGCCGCCCAGCGAGTGGCCCACGCCCAAAAGCGGCGCCTCGGTCTTCGGCAGGTAACTTAATAGCTCATCCACCAGATTGGCCCAGTTGTGGTTTACCGGGTAGTCCGGATGATGGCCCAGCCGATCAAGGGGGTACACCTCAAAGGTATCCGCCAGGGGCGCCAGCAGGCTTTTATAGCTCAGGCCTGGAAACCCATTGGCATGGGCAAATACCAACTGAGGGAGTGAAGCGGTCGTTGTTGTCATAGTGCAGCTCTTGGGCCTGTGTTCTTTGAGCTTGGCTTTTTAACCTTCGCTTTTGGTCTTTGAACCGGCCCTTGCGAATGCCGGTAGCACTTTATCTATCATACGTCTGTTTTAACGCGCCCTTGAAAAGCCGTCAATCGACATAAGGTTTAACAGGCTAACGAATTGCACATCAAAACAACGAAAGCTGTTCAGCAGGTGCGGCCTCAGCCAAGCGGTAGCCGACACCCAGCAACCGCACCGGGCGCTCGCCGCGTGCCCAGCCGACGTTCAGCAGCGTTTCGAACTGCTCAAGATTGGGTGCCGGGTCTGCGTGTTCTACGGTGGTTTGGGTAAAATCGTTAAACTTCACTTTAACCATTAACCCTCTGACCCCAGGCGGTGGGTCAAGGCGCGCATAGCGACGTTCCAGATCCTCTAAAAGCAGAGGGAGCTCCTGGCGGCAGGCAGCAAGCGACGGCAAGTCCTTGGCGTAGGTCTGTTCGGTACTTACCGATTTACGCTCACGGTGGGTTTTTACCGGCCGTTCGTCGTAGCCAAAGCTTAGCTCATGCAGGCGTTTTCCAAAGCGGCCAAAGTGCTCCACCAGCTCGGTCAGCGGGCGGGTACGCAAATCGGCGCAGGTATGAATATCCAGCCGGGCCATTTTTTCGGCCGTGCGCGGGCCAACGCCATGAATCTTTTTGACCGGAAGCGCCTGTACAAAGCGCTCTACTTCGTCGGGGGTAATCACACACAGGCCATCGGGCTTGTTCCAGTCGCTGGCGATTTTGGCCAGAAACTTGTTGGGGGCAACGCCTGCCGACACCGTAATGCCCACTTCCTGGCTGACGCGTTCGCGAATCGCCTGAGCCATGCGCGTAGCGCTCCCCTGATGCAGAGTCACGTCCGACACATCTAGAAAGGCTTCATCCAGCGACAGCGGCTCGATTAAATCGGTGATCTCGCGATAAATCGCAAACACCTGACGCGCCACGACCTTGTACTTGGCCATATCGCCACGAATAAGGGTTAGATGCGGGCAGCGCTTAAGCGCCTGGGCCATGGGCATGGCGGAGTGAATGCCGTATTCGCGGGCAGGATAATTGCAGGTAGCGACCACCCCGCGCTGCTCGACGCTACCGCCAATGGCGATAGGGATGTCCTTGAGCGCAGGGTTATCGCGCATTTCAACCGCCGCATAAAAGCAGTCACAGTCGCAGTGGATAATTTTGCGCACTGGCCACCCTTCTCACCTGTAAAAAACCACAGTTTATCACAGGAGTTACTTATTCTTTCAGGTGACACTCATTAAGGTGGCGCTCACTCAGGTGCCGCAAAAAGTGCGCAATACCTGCTCGCTATCACTTGCTGGCGCCGCCAGGCGGCGAGCTTCGGTTGATTCGTCATAAGGCTTCGTTACCACCGAAAGCAGAGCATGGAACGGCGCGAAATCGCCCTTGTAAGCGGCATCAATCACTTCTTGTACGCGGTGGTTGCGCGGAATAATGATTGGGTTTGCCCGGCGCATGGCATCAAGCCTTGCGGTATCCGTTGCAGCCACCGCTTCCGCCTGCCATGTATCCAACCACTCGGCCAAGACCTCGGGCTGGCTCGTCAGCGCCAGCAATGCTTCGCGGCTTGCGTCACTTGGCGAGGCCGCGCAGTGGGTTAACGCATCAAACGTCGCGGTCATATCCATACGGCCCTGATACATATGGCTTTGCAGGGCTTCCATTAAGGCATCGGCTTGGGCGCTTTCCATCGCAAGGCCCAGCTTATCGGCACGCAAACGGCGCTGTTCGGCGCTAAACAGAGGCTCAAAGTGGCGGATAGCATCGGTCGCTTGTTCTACCAAAGCGTCGCCCTCTTCACGCATCAACGGCAGCAGGGTTTCGGCAAAGCGGGCCAGATTCCACTGGGCAATTGCCGGCTGGTTGGCAAACGCATAGCGGCGCCCCTGATCGATGGAGCTATACACTTTCTGCGGGTCAAACTGCTCCATAAACGCACACGGGCCGTAGTCGATGGTTTCACCCGCGATGCTGCAGTTATCCGTATTCATCACGCCGTGAATAAAACCCACGCTCATCCAGCGCGCAATCAGCACGGCCTGGCGGGCCACCACCGCTTCAAGCAGCGCCAGATAAGGATCTTCCGCGTTGGCAGCTTCTGGATAGTGGCGCGCAATCACATGGTCCGCCAATGCTTTTAGCGCTACCTCATCCTGGCGCGCGGCGGCAAACTGAAACGTCCCCACGCGCACATGGCTACTCGCAACCCGGGTAAATACGGCGCCGGGCTCGGACATCTGGCGCACCACCCGCTCGCCGCTGGCAACCGCCGCCAAAGCGCGGGTCGTCGGGATGCACACGGCGGCCATAAACTCGCTGACCAGGTATTCACGCAGCACAGGGCCTAGCGGAGAACGGCCGTCACCGCCGCGCGAGAAAGGCGTTCGCCCGCTGCCTTTAAGCTGGATATCCCGGCGCTTGCCCTGCTGATCAATCACCTCACCAAGCAACAGCGCACGGCCATCACCCAGCTGCGGCACGAAGTTGCCAAACTGATGGCCTGCGTAGCCCAACGCTTTGGGTTCGGCGCCGGGCATGGGCGTATTGCCGCTCAGCCACTGGGCCAGGGTGGCATCATCAGGCACGTCGCTAGCCCCCAGCTCTTTTGCAAGCGGGCGGTTAAACGCGATAAGGGAAGGCTCAGCCACGGGAGTCGGCTCGCTGGCGATCCAAAGTGGCGCGGGTAGCGTTGCGTAATGGTGTTCAAAGGGCAGCATGTTCGCCTCCACTTTCATTGAGTGTGATCTCCTAATACCCTAGCAGCTCCCTCAAGTAGACGGCGAGATAATGTCATCACTACCTGAATCTTCCCTGCTTCCTCTTACGCGTGATTTTTATCAGCGCGACACCGTGGCGGTGGCCACTGATTTACTCGGCTGCTGGCTGGTGCGTGAGGTGGACGGCGCCTTGATGGGCGCACGGATTGTTGAAACCGAAGCGTACTGCGGCGCGCACGACTCGGCATGCCACGCCCACCGTGGATTGACGACAAGAACCGCCGCCATGTTTGGCGCGCCCGGCCACGCGTATATCTATTTGGTGTACGGCATGCACTGGCTATTCAATATCGTGACAGAGCCCGAAGGCTCGCCCTGCGCCTTGTTGGTGCGCGCCGTTGAGCCAGTATTAAACGAGCAGGCCATGCGTGAACGGCGCCTCACCCCAGGCAAACAGTTGAGCAATGGGCCCGGCAAGCTAACGCGGGCGCTTGATGTGGATAAAGCGCTCTACGGGCACGATTTGACTCGCGCCGAGCGGCTCTGGATCTGTGCAGGCAGCCACGACATTCCGATTGCCAGCGGCCCTCGCGTGGGTATCGACTATGCCGAACCGCATGACCGCGATGCGCCCTGGCGGTTTTGGCTTGAGGGCAACCCCTGGGTATCCAAAGCACGTTGAGTAGAGGCTAGCTGCTCGACCGCATGGGTGAGTACGGGCGTTAATGGCGCACGCCATTGATGGGTAAGCAGCGCGTCCGCCCGGGTGACGCCCAGCGACAGCGAGGCAATCGGCAAGCCCATGGCATGCGCTTCACGACAGAAACGGTAGCCTGAAAACACCATTAACGAAGTGCCTACCGCAAGCACTGCCTGGGCATTTTTCAGGCCCGCCTCGGCCGCCAGCCGACGCTCTGGCGGTACGACATCGCCATAATAGACCACGTCAGGTTTAAGAATGCCGCCGCAGCGTGGGCAGTCCAATACCTGAAACGTGCTGAAATCGGTTTCAAGATCCGCATCGCCGTCCGGCGCATGTGTGGCATCAAGCGCGGCAAAAGCCGGGTTCATGCGCGCCATTTCGCTATGCATGGCGTGGCGCATCATCTGGTAATGACAGGTCATACATTTCACAAGATCTGCCCGGCCATGCAGATCAACCACCCGCCGGGAGCCTGCACGCTGATGAAGACGATCCACGTTCTGCGTCACTAGCAGCTCGATAAACCCCATCGCCTCAAGCGCCGCCAGCGCTTGGTGGGCACCACTTACCTGGGCTTCGCGTAGGGCTTTAAACCCGACCAGCGCGCGCGCCCAGTAGCGCTGACGTACGCTGGGCGATGCCATAAAATCACCGTGCTGAACAGGCGGTGGCCGTTTCCACTGCCCCGCTTCATCACGGTAATCGGGAATGCCGCTGTCGGTACTCACACCCGCACCGGTAATGACCCACAATTTTGGGTGCTGCTCGATAAAACGGGCCAGTTCATCACCCAGTTGGGCCACACTTTTTTGCATTTCCACGGCCTGCGTCAATGGTTCACTCTAGGCAAGTTTCTACTATCTCGACGATACTGTAGGACATTCAGGGCACATGCAACGGCTAATGCCATGCACGAAAGCGGTGCCCAACCAGCATTCAAGGAGCGCCTCATGCAGAGGGATCACGATATTATTATTGTTGGCGGCGGCATGGTAGGAGCGGCACTAGCTGCCCGGCTGGGTAATGCGGGCTACTCCATCGGGCTGATCGAGCGTGGCGACGCGCTTAAAGCACCCAGCGGTGACTATGACCTGCGCATCTCATCACTGAATGCGCGCTCGCTTGCACTTATCAAGCTCAGCGGCACCGAACTGCCTGAGGATCGCTGCTGCCCGTTTCGGCACATCGATGTCTCCAATCAGGACGGCACCGGCCATAGCGTGTTTTCCGCCGCCGATAGCGATATGGACGACTTCGGCCTGTTTATCGAAAACCGCACGCTGCAATACGCGCTTTGGGAGCGCCTGAAAGAACTCCCCAGCGTTACCTGCTATACCCACAGCGCCCCGGTTAATACACTGGCTTCAGGGGAGACGCGCAGCATAGAGCTCGAAAACGGCAAACTATTGAGTGCGCGGCTTGTAGTCGGCGCAGACGGTGCCCACTCGACCCTGCGCAAGCTGGCCGATATCGACGTTACCCAGCACGATTATCATCAGCGGGCCATGATCATCAACGTGGAAACCGAGCTTCCCCAGCAGGATGTGAGCTGGCAGGTGTTTACGCCCACTGGCCCGATTGCCATGCTGCCGCTGCCCGGCCATAGGGCATCACTGGTGTGGTATGACACGACCCACAACACCCAGGCCCGCGAACAGCTCGACGATGAGGCGCTCAAGGCAGCGATTGAGGCGGCTTTTCCGAAACGCCTGGGCAACCTTATCCGGGTCGTGGCACACGCAAGCTTTCCCATCAAGCGCCAGCACGCCCGGCGCTACATCGGTAAGCGGCTTGCCCTGATGGGCGACGCTGCGCACGTGGTGCACCCGCTGGCCGGCCAAGGCCTAAACATCGGCCTACACGACGCCGACACCTTGGCGGAAATCATCACTAAGGGTCGCGACCCGGGTGACTACCTCAACCTGCTCCGCTTCGAGTGCCAGCGCCGAGCAGCCAACCAGGCGATGATCGCCGCGACCGACAGCTTCCACCACCTGTTCACCGGCGCCAAACCGCTGCGCCAACTGGGCGATTTAAGCCTGCACTTGGCCGAGCGCTTCCCGTTTGCCAAACGCATGATGATGCAGCAGGCCAATGGGTTAAATCCGTTCAAGATGCGCTAGTAGCTGGTACAACCAGGTGTTTTAGCCGCGAATAAGCCAAGCCGCTGAGCTTGGCTTTGTTAAAACCGCTAGTTACCCCTTGATGCGCTCATTCAAGAACTCATGTATCACCGGGATCATCACATCGCCATGGGTTTCCAGTGCAAAGTGCCCCGTGTCGTAAAAGCGAATATCTGCCTCAGGAATATCCCGCTTCCAGGCTTCAGCCCCCGGCGGAAGAAAGAACGGATCGTGCTTGCCCCACACGGCGAGTAACGGCGGTTGATGCTCACGAAAATAGGCCTGAAATTCGGGATACTTCTCAACGTTGGTTGCATAGTCCAGCAACAGGTCGAGCTGAATATCGGCCATCCCCGGTTGAGAGATCTGCGCGCCTTCCAACGTATAGGCGTCGGGTGCCACAGCACTGGTATCGCTGACTCCTTCCAGGTACTGCCATTTGATAGACGCCGGCGTCGGAAAGTCGTTAAGGGCATCACGGTTCGCCTTTGAAGGATTTTCCCAATACGTTTTGATCGGCTCCCACCCTGTTGAAAGCCCCTCCTCATAAGCATTGCCGTTTTGCGAAATGATCGCAGTGATTTTTGCCGGATGAGCCACCGCCAAACGCCAGCCAACAGGCGCACCATAGTCGTGAACGGCAATGGCGTAGCGATCAAGCTTCAACTGATCAGTAAATTGATCAATCGTCTTCGTCAGGTTGGCAAAGGTGTATTCATACTGGCCGCGCGGCGGTGATCGAGTAAAGCCGAACGCTGGCAAATCCGGCGCCACGACGTGATATTCATCGGCAAGCGCCGCAATCACATCGCGCCACATATACGATGAGGCAGCAAACCCATGAAGCAGCAATACCGTCGGCGCCGCCGGATCCCCCGCTTCGCGATAAAAGACATCGACATCGCCCACTTTCTCGAAACGATAATGAACCTGCTGAGTTGTCGAGCCAGCGCCCTGCGCGGCATTGGCGCTCATTGCTTCCTGAGTATTGGCAGAGGACGTTTTGTTTTGCGTTGTCATGGATGACTCCTTAGTAACCGTTAATAATTAATTTTGAAGGTTAGTTAAAATAATAGTAACCTGTCAAATTACATTTTAAAGGTTACCCAAATATGCCATCACACATTACCTCTCCGTTAATCGCAGGCAATCTCGCCATCGATTTCATCAATACACAGTTTGGCGTAGGGGAAGAGCATCAGGAGTGTCTGACCGACAGCAGCAGTGTCATCACCTGGCTTCAACAGGCGGGCGTGCTGTCGGAATACCGTGAAAGCCCGCCGCCTGGGCTAGCCCACCTTGCACGTGAATTGCGTGACAACATGCGAGAGCTGCTTATCTCGGCCCAGCAAGGAAGGAGTGCGGATCCCGCAGTGATAAATCACGTGCTGGAACGGGGCTGCCCCCTGGAAAAAATTGAATGGCAGCCAGCGGAAGCGGCATTTCAGAAAAAAACCTATCGGCGCAACCTAGAAAGCGAGAGCCTGTTGCAGCCTGTCGCGTGGGCGTTAGTTCAGCTGCTTACCGAAGAAGATGTGCAACTTGTTAAAGAGTGCGAAGCCTCGGATTGCATTCTCCTGTTTCACGATCAAACAAAATCTCACCGGCGCCGCTGGTGTAGCATGGCGTCTTGCGGAAATAGAATGAAGGCGGCCGCGCACCGGGCTCGAAAAAAGACCGGATAACCGCCCCTTAAAGTAATCAGCAAAACTTGCGCCTTATTCGCTTGTCCTATTTATGACAGAAAACGCCTCAAGCGCTTGATCAAGACTGATTTCCCTTCAACTTTTTCCACCGCCGGTGACACTAGCCATGATGAAAACAGCGTTAGCCCTATCGTTAACCCTATGCACCACGATGCTGATCAGCGGGTGTAATCAAGACACCAATGCCACCGCCTCAAACACAGCGGATGCAGATACGGTAGCCGAGCAAAGCCAGCCCCCTCATGAGGTGACCGATCAATGGGTCGGCCGCTGGGTCGGCGTGGAAGGGTTAGTCCTGGACGTCAGCCAGGACGATTCCGCAGGCCCCGGCCATTATCTGCTTGAGATGCAGTACGGCCTGGATGCCAACCAAAGCGGAACATTCGAAGGGCAAGCCACAGACGAAGGCATAAGCTTCAGCCGCGATGACGGCCCACAGCTGCTTCGCGCCAGTGATGGCGAAGCCACCGGCTTGAAATGGCTAGCGGACAAAGAAGACTGCCTGGTAGTGCAGGCGGGCGAAGGCTACTGCCGCGACTGATCTTCCCGGCAATCGCTAGTCGCGGCTACCCGCTTTCGGGTAGCCGCATGACTGCAAGAATGATTGAAACACGAAAAAATCTATTCGCTCGCCATTTCAGAAAAGTGGCCTGATTTATCCAGGGTAAATTCGAGAAAATCCCGCGCCAGATACAGCGCGCCCGAATAGGCGCTCTGGGCCTCTTTACGGATATCCTCGATGGAAGGCGACGACTGGGGGTTGAACTGGTAACGCGGGCTAAAGTGCGTCAGCACCAGGTTAGGCAGCGCTACCGATTCGGCAAAATCAGCAACAAGCTTAGCGTAGCTATGCCCCACTTCTACAGCCTTCTGGGCCATCTCTTGGGTATAGGTGGCTTCATGCACCAGCACTTGAGCACCCGCGCATGCGTCAATCAACAACTCAGGCCGGTCATTGTCTCCCGCGATCACCACTTTCCTGGGCTTGTTCTTGAAGATTAAGTAGTCAGCGCTTTTTAATAGCTCACCCGCAAACTCAACATCAAACCCTTGCTTCAATTGCCCCCACAACGGCCCTCTCGGGATGCCCTTTTGGGTTAGCTTTTCGATATCTAAGGCAGCGTCGACGTTTTTCTCCGTCAACGAATAGGCGTAGCACGCCACCCGATGGGAAAGCCTGAACGTGGCAACCGCCATGTTCGCAAATTCAACGCTTGGCAGGTCGTCCGAGGCGATAAACTCCAGGGCGAAAGGCAAGCCTAGCTGTGTGGTTTCACAGGTCGCCTCCAACCACGCCTTGATGCCTGCGGGCGCCACAATGGTAAGCGGCGCTTTACGGCCATTCATCCCCGCACTCGCCAATATGCCCGGCAGCCCATAGCAGTGGTCGCCGTGTACATGGGTAATCAAAATGGCTTTTAGTGAATTAAACGACAGCTTCGTGCGCAAGACCTGATGCTGAGTACCCTCCCCGCAATCGATCAGGTACCAGCCTTTACCCTTGCTCTCGCGCAAAGCGATGCCGGTGACGTTGCGGGTCTTCGTGGGTACGCCAGCGGAGGTGCCTAGGAATAATAGATTCATATTTTATTTATGCTCTCTTGCGCTTGCTCTGTAAAGGCTCCGGGCTACCGCATAGTAAGCTCCGCTTCTCAGGTTTTTTCACGGCTGAGTGGTCAGCAAGCATGCCCTTTCCTTTAAAAAGAAATAACCGATAACTGGCAATATCCGTGCGACGAGCAGTACCGCCACCCCCATAAATTTGATTTAGATCAACTTTATCGCAGACATCTTTTATGAAGACTTTAGTATCAATCCTTGGCGCCGATAAAAGAGAAAGGATCCTTTAGCGCTCAACCGCATACTGACTACAGGCCCCGCCCCGCAAGCTTCATGAATTAACCTTTCCATGTGAGAAAACATAATGCTGCAGGCACTACACCGTGTTTCCTTGGGCCGTAAATTTGTACTAGTTCTCGCCTTACCATTGGTGACCATGACGTGGTTAGCCATGTCGGGGATTTTGGAACGAAAAGAGCTTGTCTCTGAAATGGGACATCTTCAGGAAATGACGGTGCTGAGCCAATATGCTGGGGTTCTGGTTCATGAACTTCAGCGCGAGCGAGGAATGACAGCCGCATTTTTAGGCAGCAATGGTCAAAATTTCCGTACGGAACTACCTAGCCAGCGTCGAAAAACTGATGAGCGTCTCAACGAGTTCAACACATATACAAATAGCCTAACTTATTCTGGCAACGATGCCGCGGTACAGGCACAAGTGAGCCAGGCTAATAACCTGTTGAGTGCTTTAGCCGGCCATCGCCAGCGCGTTGACCGACAGGAAATAGCAGGTGAGCAGTCAAACGCCTACTACACAGATATTAATAACTTTTTAATTAGCATTGTTAGCCAATTGACGTTTAGTGTTGAGCAAGGCGAAGTTATCAGACAGCTCAACGCTTATTATAACCTTTTAAACGTCAAAGAATTAGCGGGCATAGAGCGCGCCATGCTAACCACGGCTTTTAGTACCAACACGCTGTCTCCAACGATGTACACCAGCCTGCTCTCGTTAACAGGTCGCTCCAGCGTCTATATCAGCAGCTTCAATAGCTTTTCGGATGAAAGTATTCAAAGCGAACTTGCAGCGGTATTGGCAAGTGATCTTGCCCGCAACCTGGCGGATATGCGGCGCGTCGCGATAACACAAGGCGTTGCGGGCAATTTTAATATCGACCATCAACAATGGTTTGAGCAGCAGACCCTGCTGATTGATCGCTTAGCAGAAGTAAGTCAGAAGGCGGCCGAAGCCTTGCTTGATACTACCCAGAGCTTGCGTGATAAAGCGGTCAGTGAACTGACTTATTACCTGATTTTTTCGTTAGCCGCTGCAATTCTAGCCATACTGCTAGCAGTACTTATTGTCCGCAGTATTGCGCGCCCGTTACAAGTAGCGCTGGAAAACATCCAAACACGCGGTGGTGATCTCACTCAGCGCCTAGCCGTTCCAGGAAGCGATGAGCTTTCTATGCTGTATCACGCATTCAATGAATCGACGCTTAAAACAGAAGAGTTAGTTGCCAGCATTAAACAGGGTGCTCAGTCTGTTGAGTTAGCCAGTAAGGAAATTGCGAAAGGTAACGCAGATCTAGCACAGCGCACTGAAGAACAATCCGCTTCGTTAGTTGAAACGGCTTCCAGCATGGAGCAGATAACAGCGACCGTAAAACAGAGCGCAGATACCGCTCAACAAGCACGGCTTTCCACACAGGAAATGGCTGACCAGGCCAATGAGGCGAACGATATAGCCGAACGGGCACGCGTGGCGATGGAACAGATCGAAGAAGCCAACCAGCAAGTAACGGCGATAGTCGAGGCTATTGATAATATTGCTTTTCAAACCAACATCCTGGCGTTGAATGCCTCAGTAGAGGCGGCGCGCGCTGGCGAGCAAGGCCGTGGGTTCGCGGTAGTGGCCTCAGAAGTGCGTAATCTGGCAAGCCGAAGTGCAGAAGAAGCCAAGCAGATCCGAAAGCTTATCAGCAACAATGTCGACAGCATAAAAGAAGGCGGAAATCTGGTAACGTCCACCAGCGAAACGCTAAAAACTATTGCAAAACGCGCACAGCATACCGCTGCCTTAGTGTCAGAAATATCATCCGCGACCACTGAGCAATCATCGGGTATTGAGCAAATCAACCAAGCGTTGACTCAGTTGGAAGAAGTAACCCAGCAAAACGCGGCGCTGGTCGAGCAAGTGGCCACAGCAAGCCGCTCACTGGATGACCAGGCAGGCGACATGGCCAATATGGTGGGCCGCTTCAAGGTTAGCGAAGAGAATAACTCATTGGCATTAGCCCATTACGGCTACTAGCTCGACGAAAACGTATTCCTAAAGACATAGTAGCTATTCAGCAAGCCTTCAATACGCGATGTAAGCTTTTGAAGTAAGGCGGTAAGCGCTGGTTTCTCAAAACCGGCGCTGAAGCCTCTTCAACATTCTCAGCTTTCCTATTTCAGCCTATAGCTGACAGCGATCAACATAACCGCTAATAAGTTGCATTAACGCAAGCATATTAGCGTTTCATGTGATACCAATGGTTAGGCAACCCACTCTCTGTTAGGGAAGATTTGCCATGTCAGCCACGAACGAGAAAGTCTTCATCAGCCCCGGCCGCTACGTGCAGGGAGAAGGCGTTACCGCACGCGCCGGTCACTACGTCTCGGCACTCGGGAAAACGGCACTGCTGATTGCCGACGATGTGGTTTGGGACATCGCGGGCAAGGAGCTTAGCGCTAGTCTTAAAAGCGAAGGTATCAGTTTCGAGCGCGCAGTGTTTGAGGGCGAAGCCTCTAACCGCGAAATCGACCGCCTCGTTGAGCTTGGCCGCAAGCAGCAGGCAGACGTTGTTATTGGCTTTGGTGGCGGTAAAGCCATCGACACCGCCAAGGGTGTGGCTGAAAAGCTCGAAGCGGCCTGTGCCGTACTGCCCACGACCGCCTCTACCGATGCGCCCACCAGCGCCCTATCGGTCATCTACAGCGATGAAGGCGAGTTTGAGTCCTACCGCTTCTACAGCAAGAACCCCGACCTGGTGCTGGTGGATACCGGCATCATCTGCAAAGCGCCGCCGCGTTTTCTGGCCTCCGGCATTGCCGATGCACTGGCCACCTGGGTCGAGGCACGTGCCGCCATTCGCGCCAACGCCAACAACATGGCGGGAGGCAAAGCCACCCTACTGGGCGCGACCATTGGCGAGAAGTGCGAAGAGATTCTCTTCGAGCACGCCATGCTGGCCTACCAAGCTAACCAGGCGCAGATCGTCACGCCCTCGTTCGAGGCCGTGGTAGAAGCCAACACCTTGCTCAGCGGACTAGGCTTCGAAAGCGGCGGCTTGGCAGGCGCCCACGCCATTCATAACGGTTTCACCGCCCTGCACGGCGAGATTCACGGCCTGACCCACGGCGAGAAAGTGGCCTACGGTACGATGGCCCAACTGGTTCTCGATCAGACGCCCCAGGCGGAATTAGAAGAGTATCTGGACCTCTACCTGGCGCTGGGCCTACCGGTGACCCTGAAAGCGCTGAAGCTTGATCAGGCAAGCGAAGAAGATCTTTATCGTGTAGCCGAAGCGGCGCTGAAGGAAGGCGAATCAAGCCATAACCTAGCGTATGAGCTAACGCCCAAGCAGATTGTTCACGCCATTAAAGCGGTGGATGTGCATGCGCGGGCGTTTATGGAGAAGATGGGGGTGAGCGAGTAAAGTCTATAAGACGGGGCGCTGCGGCGTCTCGTTTTCATAGCCCTTTCCTATATCGGATCAAACCTTTACTACACGTTTAATCATAGCAACAACGCCTGAATCCGCCTT